>JADFMZ010000150.1 GCA_022563615.1 Planctomycetota bacterium | reverse complement strand
TTGCTGCGTCAACCACCGCCCGCATTTGCCGATTCGACGTTCCCGTGGCGATTACGGTGAAGTCCGTGACTTGGCTGATCCCACGAAGGTCCAGAACCAGGACGTCGCTCGACTTATTGTCGGACGCGATCCGGGCCAGTTCCATGCCAAACTGAAGAGCATCGGGGGAAGACACATCGGTAGGATACCCGATATCAACCGGCGGGTCAACCGTAGTGTTCGCGGCGGTCAAGTGCGTCCCATTCGGGTTTGGACGGCGTCCGCCCTGAACAGACCCCTGGCTGCGACGGAGTTGTTGTTGCGCGGAATCGTGCGCTCCAGCGGATCTGGAAGCAGGGCCGACCACCGTTCAGCGCCATCGCCGCTTCGGTGCGACCCGAATGCAAGGTATTGGGAGAACACCCGCAACAGCAGCGCGGTGCGGTTGCGCACGCCCAATTTTCGGAAAACTCGCGTTAGGTAGGTGTGGGCTGTGTGTACGGAGATGCCCATCCTACGCGCCACGTCCGCCTCCGTATCACCCTCAAACAGGCCTTGCACGACCTGTCGTTCCCGCCGCGTCAGATTGAAGGCGGCCGAGATCCAGAGCCATGCTGCATCGCTGAGCGCACAGCGCGCCGGCTTGCGCTTGAAGGCATCCATACGTCCGTTGGTACTGGATTGGTTCGACATCGACAGGCCCCTCCCCTTTGATGGCACTCCTGGCGTACGACCCTTGTACTCAAATGAGGCGACGTGGTTCGACTTGAAGGCCTCAATCAGTACACTACAGCAATTGCCAGGATGGGCATCGCGCCAAGCATGTCAATACGCGCGCCGCGCTGTGACAACAGCGTGTCACCCTGCGCGGGCGAAGAACGGGTCATTTGCGTCCGGGGCGTAGAGGCCTAATGCACTGTTCGCCGTCGAATGACGGGTTAGCGACCGCTATGGGAGGGCGAGCCTCCTGGCGAACCGTTCCGCAGACGACGCCCAAGCGGACCGGGCGGCTCAACAGGAGCTTCGCCCTCCTGCTTGGCAACCCTTTGGTTCAAGGTTGACAGAACTCTAGTGCGAGCTCTATTTTTCTGTGGCGGTCCAGAGGCCGCTGTCTTGCCGAAGATTTTTCCGAAATGACGATGCGCAATCAATGAGAGCGCAGTAGGAGCGGAAAACGGCGGATGGGTCATTCGTGCGCCTGGCCTGGCGGATCGGGATTGGGTGGACCGGAGAGTCGTGACCCTCGGCAGGATCCTCGTAAAACCCGGCCCTCGATCCGGTCGATAAGTCATGCAGGATGTCAATGACTAGCAAACGAATTGTCCGTGCCGTACTTATCCCGGCTCTTGTGCTCTTGCATTCGTCGGCGCCTTCCATTGGCCAGGAGGCGGCGCTGACTGCGCCGGCGGGCGACGACGAGATTGCGAAGCTGATTCGGGATTTGAGCCATCCATCCTACGAGAAGCGCATGTCCGCGACTCGCCGGCTTTGCGTGGTGGGCATGTCTGCGCACGATCGTTTGGAGGGTGCAGCCGCCGGTGAGGATGTCGAAAGGGCACTTCGTGCGCAAGACGTACTTGCCACGCTGCAGCAATTGTGTTTTTCCGGCGTTGAAGTGTCGTTGGCGTTTTCCAAGACGAAGATCACCTGGGATGAATCCGTCGATCTGACCATCTCTTTCGACAATCTTTCCTCCCATCCGGCGCGCGTGCCGTTCGACATTGATCCGGTGGCGCGGGCTCGTGTGGGCGGCGACGCTCGCCAGGTGGCTGACATTCTCGATCTGGCTGAATGGTTGCGAGTCCTGGATCCCAACGGCCGAGAGGTCTCGCTGCGTATCAATGACATCGCGGCTGACCCTGCGGTTGAAGGCGTGGTGCAGGAGCGCGCGACCGGCGACCCGTTCGCGGTGCTCCCGCCTCATCAGCGTATCACCATTACGGCGACGGCTTTCAATCGCGGCTGGGCTCGTTTTCCCCTGTTGGACCGAGGTAAGTATCGGGCTGTGCTGGATTACGTGCCGGCGTGGCGGGATCGTGCATTGGCCGACGCTCGGGTCGGTCGGGTGGTCAGCAAGCCGGCTGTCCTCGAAGTGACCACCGCGGCGCCGGAAGCAGTCTCGCGTCGTGGGTTGGAAGCATCCATCATAGCTGTTTTGGAGCAGGGCTTCGTTATTGCGAGATGGATGAACCGGTCGGATCAAACGGCATTGGTCAATACGAACTTCGGCTCGTCGCCGCCGCAGGCGCAAGGGCGTTGGATCTGCGAGCATGGCAGCATCGCGCGCGATCTTCGCCTGGGCGACCACGCGGGCGCCACCTGGCAGGACTTCGATCCCGCGCTCGTGCGGGAAGTGGAGCCGGGACAGTCGATCGAATTGGCGCGCATCAGTGTCAACGAATTGAAGCGGCGGCTTCTGGACGCGCGGCTCGATCAGCGGGCTCGCGAATGGGAAGTGCATTTCAGCTACGCGAACTTGTGCGATCTTCGGTGGCAGCAGTCACAAGGCACGGCGCTACTGGGCAACCCGCAGGCGCCTCCGTTTCTTAGAAAACCACTTCCACTACGCCTTCGCGCAGGATGGCACAGCAGCAACCGCGTGGCGGTTCACGTCGCGGAGTGAGCACATCCTACGTTTGACCCTATTTGCCGCCTTTTCCAGAGCAAGCTCTATTTTTCCGTAGCGGTCCAACGACCGTTTTTTCCGAGAGATTTCCCCGCAATGGCGGTACACAATAAATGTCAACGCTGTAGACTGATCGTCCAACCTCGCCCTGTGCGGATCTGCAATCTGCGGAGCGCACCGGTTGGAATGGAGGCCGGATGAAAGCCGAGGCCGTGCTGAACACCGATGCTGCAAACGATCTTGCCGACGATGTGACGGGCGAGACCTCGCGCATGTCCTTCGGCGACCACTTGGAAGAACTGCGATCCTATCTGATCCGCGCCATGATTGGACTGGCGCTCTCGACGACGTTGTGTCTGGTCTTCGGCAAGAATATTCTCAGTTTGATTTTCCATCCCCTTTTGGTGGTCCAGAAAGCCGCCGGGATCAATCCGCACCTTCAGGTTCTCTCTCCCTCAGGCGCGTTTACGGCCTACCTGAAAATCGGCATCCTTTCTGGAATGATCCTGTCGATGCCCTGGGTGCTGTATCAAATGTGGTCGTTCGTAGCCACCGGTCTGTTCAAGCGTGAGCGCCGGTTCGTTCGGTTGCTGATTCCGGCGTCGACCGGCTTGTTCGTAGCGGGCGTGATGTTCATGTATTTCATTGTGCTTCCCCTCGTGCTGCGTTTCTTTATCAGCTTCAACAGCAGCTTTCCGTTGCACGATCTAACGCCGACGGTGATTGAACGGGCGATCCTGGCCGATCGTCCGACGCTAGCGCTTTCAGACGACGCCACCAATGCCCTGAAGGTTCCTATGCTCGAGCAAGACCCTTCGGAGCCACGTGCGGGCGACCTGTGGGTCAACGCCACTCGCCGCCGCCTCATGTTCATGGCGCCGACGGGCTTGTGGTCGATGCCTTTTGAAGTCGGGGCGATGTCCCCGGCGATACAAAGCCAGTTTGCAATCGACTACTATATTTCGTTCGTGCTGATGCTGGCGCTGGGCTTCGGGGTGGCGTTTGAGACGCCCGTGGTGGTCTATTTTCTGGCCCGAACGGGGTTGGTGACGACGACGGCCATGAAACGCGGGCGCCGCTATGTGCTCCTGGGCGCGGTGCTTTCTGCCGCCATGCTGACGCCGCCGGACATTATCAGCCAGCTTCTACTAGCCGGTCCGATCTACCTGCTCTTTGAACTGGGTTTGCTCATCGCCCAGACCGTCGAGCGAAAGCCCGCCACACGATCGCAGAGTTAGGGCTTGGCTAGCGCCGAACGGGCGCGTCGTTGTGCGGAAGGGCGAGGCTCCCGCCGAGCCGCACACACTACAGCATTTTCATTTATTGTGTATCGCCATGTCGGGGAAATCTCCCGGGAATAACGGTCGTTGGAGCACTACAGAAAAAAGAGCTTGCTCTATCGCAGTTGCCCGATCAAATCGCGAACGCTCGACAGCCCGCGGCGCGTCAGGTATTCGGTTAGCCCCTCGCATATCTGAATGGGGGTGCGCGGATCGACGAACAAAGCGGTCCCCACAGCCACAGCGGTGGCGCCGGCGAGGAGGAACTCCACCGCATCTCGCCAGTTGGAAATGCCGCCCATTCCGATGATCGGCACGTGGGCGTCACGCGCGACTTTCGTGTAAACTCGATGGACCATATACAGCGCCACGGGTCGGATGGCTGGACCCGATACACCGCCCGTGCGATTGGCCAGCATCGGTTTCCACGTTTCCACGTTGATGACCATGCCGCAAAGCGTGTTGATTACGGAAAGGGCGTCGGCGCCAGCCTCGACGGCTGCGGCGGCGGTCACGGCGATGTCAGTCACGTTGGGCGAGAGCTTGACGATCAGCTTGGCGCGCTGTACGCGCTTGCGCACGGCTGAGACCAACCCGTGAAGACGTTTCGGATCGGCGCCGAAATCCAGACCGCCCGAAACGTTGGGGCATGAGACGTTTAATTCGAACGCCGCGATGCACTCGATCGACTCAAGGCGAGCACAAACCTTGATAAAATCGTCGGCGTCGCGTCCGACCACGTTGACGATGATCGGAATGCCCAGCTTCTCCAGATAGGGCGCCTTTTCCTGGATGAACTGTTCGAGCCCGATGTTGGCCAGCCCGATCGCGTTGAGCATGCCGGCGGCGGTTTCGACCACACGCTCGGGCGGATTGCCTTTGCGCGGCTCAGGAGAGATCGCCTTGGTGACAAAGGCCCCTAGGCGGGACAGGTCCATTAGTTTGCCGTGTTCCGGACCGTAGCCGCTGGTTCCCGAGGCGGTCATGACCGGATTGGCCAGTCGGATGCCGGCTAAATCAACCGACAGATCAATGGAAGGCTTTGTACCCGTGCGTTGGATCACCGGTATGAGCATGATCCGATCTCGAAGGCGTGTCAACAAAGAGGATGGACCCAACGGCTCACGCAACAGACGCCGAAACACACCGCTCAGCTTTTTGTTGTTTTCCCTGCCTCAAACCGCTATGATAGGATCGGAGTGGGCTGTTATCGGCCGGTTGCCCGGCTGCAAGCGCGCCTACGATTAAGAAGGGGTTCCGTTGTCGCCCAAGCCCTTTGGGCGGCTCTGCCTGTACGAAATGACCGTGGGGGACACGAGCTTCCACGAACCAGCGCGATCCGGGAGAAATTGTTGCAATGCAGCCGGGGATTCAGGCTATGAATGGTTGGACGCGACGCGGGCTCGGTGTCCGATGGCTTGCGCTGCTACCGGCGGTTTCGGGCATGGTGGCCGCTTTGTTTCTTGGTGTCGGTCCCGCCTCGGTGGAGGCTCAGGTGGCTGTTCAATCGGTTCCCAGCGGCGTGGCGCCCAGGCGAATTGCCCAAGTCACCAAGCTGCGCGGGGCTTCTGACGATCGCCTGGCTGGGCGAAAGCAAGCGCGCTGGATCGATGCGCCAGCCGTGCAGTGGGACCGATTCGACGTTGCGGCACTGATTGCTGAAGACCAGCAGCGAGACCTCCAACCGGGCGTTCCAATGCGGGTCGGGATCCATCGACCGGTTCCCGCTCGACCGATTACTACTCAAGACGAGGGCCAGTGGGAGCGGCTTGCCGATGGCATGTGGCGATGGCGGCTGCAACTGGATGTGCCGGGCGCCCTGGCGCTGCGCGTTCATTTCTCTGGGTTTGATCTTCCGCCTGGAGGACGCCTCACGATCGCGGGTGGCGATCAGAGCCCCGTCGCGGTCTACACAGGCAAAGGGTTTCGTAACCAAGGAGCATTCTGGACGCCGCCCACCTCCGGGAACGTGGCGTTCCTCGAATACGTTGGCTCCGCCGACTCTGTGCCTGCGGTAATGCTTCAGATCGATGAGGTCTCGCACTTCTACCGAGGGCCTTGGGGCGCAGCGCCTCCGCCGATCGGAGAAAAAGCCGATGGTGCGGCTTCGCAAGCGGCGGCGCTCTTGTGCCATGAGGATCCGAATTGTCACGGCGCCGACGCCAACGCCCGGGATGCCGTAGCACGCATCGTGTTCAGCGCCCCCGGAGGGAGCTTTCTGTGTTCGGGAGCGCTTCTCAATGATCAGGACGACAATACCTTTGCCGGATACTTCCTGACGGCGAACCACTGCATCAGCAGCGCGTCCTCGGCGAATTCGGTGGCGGTGTATTGGTTCTACCAAACCCCGGAGTGTGGCGGCGTCGTTCCTTCTCTTTCATCCGTTCCGCGATCCAACGGGGCGCAGCTACTGGCCACGAGCGCCAGTACTGACTTTACCCTCATGCGCCTCTACGACGACCCCCACGATGGGCAGGGGTTCGCGGCTTGGACGACCTCGACGCCGGGCAACGGAGATACCGTGATGGGAATTCACCATCCTGGCGGTAACTACAAACGGTACGCCGAGGGCCCGGTGACGTCGGCACAGCCAATCTGCAACCCGACTCTGCCTTTGAGCCGATTCATCTACAACGACTGGACGCCCGGCAAGGGGATCACGGAGGGCGGGTCGAGCGGATCGCCGCTGTTCAACAGCAATTGGGAGGTCATAGGGCAGCTCTTTGGGGTGTGCTTCTTTTCCAATCCGCGATGCAGCAACCCGGAGGATTATAATAATGTCTACGGCAGGTTTGAAGGCAGCTACGCAGCCATGGCCTCGTTCCTGACGAGTATTACCCCTGATGACGCGTTCGAAGATAACGATACACTCACGACTGCAGCCGCGATTTCCCCTGGAACCTACGAGTTGCAGCTCGTGGATTTTGACGATTACTTTTCCGTCACGCTGACCGAACCGCGCGAAATCACTGCGACGGTTACATTTGTTTCCTCCGAAGTGAACATTGACTTAAGATTGCTGAGCGCTAGCGGGATCGCGCTCGACGTTTCCAGCGGGACCGGGAGTACGGAAACGGTTTCAGCCGCTCTTGGGCTCGGTACGTATGTCCTGCACGCGAGTCGGGACGGCGGACAAGGGGGCGGCTACTCTCTGGAGTTAACCTCGTTGCCGACCGACTGTCCGCTGCCGTCTCCGGCGGATCCTGAACCGGCCGGTGTTTCCAAGAACCGTTTTCTTTCCTTCATTCCTGGCAACCCGGGTCGGGCCACGGCCATTTCAATGGAGTTCGTCTCGCTGCAGCACCCCGTACCGCCTAACGGCGAACCAAGCCCTCCGCCCGATTTTTCCGCATTCGAAGGTGTCGTCATGTGGGTGGGGCCGCCCGAAACGTTCTTCAAGAATGCAGGCGCCCAAGAGACATTCCAGGCCTCCCGACTCCAATGCGATCCCTATTTTCAGGAATGGGATTCCGTCGGGTTGCTGTATGTGTACGGCCCGGAGGTCGTGCCCAGTTCCGTGTATGACGTTCAGATGGTTTCCCAGGACTGCGGAAAAGAGGGTGCGCAGGAACTATCCATC
>JADFMZ010000452.1 GCA_022563615.1 Planctomycetota bacterium | reverse complement strand
TTGAACACCTCCGCCCGTATCTGCTCCTCCCTCCACCGGCCCCGTTCATAGCCCGCTAAACACGTACCAGGGCGTTGCCCTGGGCTGTCCTATTGTGCCCTTTCAGGGCAAAGAGCAGAACCCGCACGCGGAAGATGTCGCCCGTCTACGCAACGTCGATCATCCCCGCCTAAAGTATCATACACCCATCGCCGCGCCCGGAAGCCGCCGTGAGGCGGGCCTGTCCGGCGCCCCACGTTCACTCCTTGATCCTGGAGGCCAATCGCGCGATCTGCAGTTCGAGTCGCTTGATCTCGCGGGTGACGGCGTTCTTGTTGAGTTCCATGAAGTACCATGTCTTCATCATAGCCACAGCCGACATGCTGAAGATGCCTGCGGCTGCCCACATCATCATCTCGCGCATTTCCTCGGCTCGGAAGAACTTGAGGGCTGCGAGGACAAAGATCGCGGCGAACACGAGCGTCCAAAAGATGTTCAGCATCACAAGCCAGCGGTGTCTGCCGTGAAACGTTTCCAGAACCATATCCAACATGGAGGGTTCACCGCCGAAGTCCCCGAACAGTTCGGCGTCTTCCTTGCGAAGTGCTTCCTGAATTTTCCTATCCAGTTCGTTCATCTCTTGATCCTTTCCATCGCTTGCCGGAGGCGGTTTCTCGCGTGATACAGCCGCGACTTGACCGTACCCTCCGGCACGTCCAGCGCTCGGGCGATTTCCACGACGCCCATCCCATCGAGGTAATGAAGCGATAACATCGCTCTTTGTTCATCCGGCAGTTTCGTCAGCGCCTCACGCATTCGATCCACTTCTCCCGCCGAATCTCTTTCATGCGTCGAATCGTGGGAAGCTCCTGCCGCAACGTCTTGTAGGCCCGTCTCGACGCTTCGCCGCACGACACGCCGCCGGGTCCAATCGGCGCATTTGTTGCTGACGATGCGGTAGGCCCAGGCTCGAAACCGCGCTGGATCATCGAGCCGATTGAGCCCCCGCACGATGGCCAGCCAGGCGTCCTGCACGATGTCCGCCGCCGCTTCGCGATGAGCCGTCAGGCGCCAGGCCAACCGACTGAGCTTCGGTTGCCACCGCCGGATCAGCGTCTCCAGCGCGTGGTCGTTGCCTTCCTGGCATTGCAGCACCAGCAGCTCATCCTGAATTTCCTCTTGCCGGTCGGTCATCAATTTCGTTATCCCATCTTGAGTCGCGCCAAGATACGCACGCGTTCAATGTTTTTCGGTAAGAACCCACGCGCAACAGCGCCGATCCAGCCCGCGGGGCCGCTCAGAAGCAGCCATGCGATCCGCAGTTCATTGCGTCACGCCCCGCCCCGGACATTGACAAGACGCGTACGGGTCGCAGAATAGGCGGCGATGCCTCAACCATTCGATCGGCAGAAAGATGAGGCCATGCTTGGGCAACCACTTGTACCGATTGTGGTGGTCAGGCCCGTGCTGTCGCTAACTGGCGGTCTTGGCGGACAAGAAGACGCCGGAGGAAGCGGAGTGGATCGCCAAGATTGAATCCCTCAGGGGCGAACTGAATCGTGATCCAACCCGGGTTACGGTGATCGATTACGGAGCGGGTTCACCAGGTTCGCACCGCACCGAGGAGGAAATGCTCGAGGGCGTACCGGTCACCCGAACGATCGACGACATCTGCCTAAAGGCCAGCAAACCGTACACCTGGGCGTTGCTGTTATTCCGACTCGTGCGCGAGTTTCGACCGTCCGTTTGCCTTGAACTGGGCACCTGCCTGGGCATCTCGACCGCCTACCAGGCCGCAGCCTTAACGCTAAACCGTGGCGGAAGAATCATAACCCTCGAAGGCGCGCAAACCTTGGCTGATCTTGCCCGCAAAAACTTCGAACGGCTCGCCCTGGGCAACATCGTGCTCAAGGTTGGCCGATTTCAGGATACGCTGGGTCAGGTACTAAAGGACGAGCCTCGAATCGACTTCGCCTTTATCGATGGACATCACGATGAGCACGCAACGCTGGGTTATTTCGAGCAGCTTTACCCGTGCCTCTCCGAAGCCGCCATCGTCGTCTTTGATAACATTAACTGGTCCAGCGGGATGAAGCGGGCGTGGCGGACCATCGCCGCCGACCAGCGCATCACGCTTTCGGTGGATCTGTTCTGGGCCGGCGTCTGCCTACTGTCCCAGTCCGGACCGAGGATTGGAAG
>JADFMZ010000149.1 GCA_022563615.1 Planctomycetota bacterium | reverse complement strand
CCTGTTACGCGAAGTCGCACGGCCTCATGATCCTTCAGTGCTGTCGTGACTTGCGCTTCCTGCTCGTCCGTAAACGAAATCTGAACACCCTTGGTGTCGCCGAGCCAAAGCTGAAACCGCTTTTGACGAACATCGGCCTCGAGCACTTGCCCGGTTTCATCTACTGCATCCTCGTATGGCGGCTCCGCCAACGCGGCCAATCGTTCCCGTACCTCTGCCGTCACCCGAGCGGCGGGTTTTCCGGGCGGTGCGAATTCCAACACCTCGTCATCCGAAAGCCCTTGCCCCCACCCCGTGTATTCGGGCAGAAGTTCTTTCGGGAATTCCTCCGGCAGGGAAGTATCCTCGTGAATTGCGCCGAATACCCTGTATGCTAGGTCGATCGCCTCGTTGACCTCGACAGGCTCCGGCTCCCAGAGCTCCTCTAGGTCCGGCTTTTCAATAAACACTTCGAGCGGAGCCACAGCGCTACCCTCTACAATCTTACGCAGACACAAGCGCGTGCGATCCTCAAAGTGCGCCGGCAAGTTTGTGCGGTCCAGGTGTGCCTTGCGCCACAGCGCCTTGGCCGTCTCGGCGACCATCTTTTGGAATTGCCGAAGCTCGCTCAGAGCGCTCAGGTCTAGGGCGTGATCTCGGAATCGCTTACCCTTGAAATGAAGTCGTGCGACTTCTTTCCATTGTCCTGACATCATCCCATCTCCACAATCTTCAAGCTCTCGATCCCTCGTCGTCGATAATTCTGACGGCCACGCGCTTGTGGTCGCCCGGCCCGAACGGGAGCGAGACCGTTCTGCGATACGCCTCGATCAGCTCCTCGTCGATCTCGGCCTTGAGGTTTCTGGCCGATCGCGCCCAGCCATCTTTCGCCCGGGGCATCGGGAAGAACACCTGTGACGGGTACAGGCTACGACCGTCGTAGTCCGTGTCCAGCATTTACATGGCGATCTTGGTGGTGTCGCCAGAAAAGAGGGGTTGCGATCCGTGGCCGCTGCAAGAGAACGTCGATTCCTGCAACCATCCTGCTGCGAGGGGTCCAAAGTAGGGCAATAAGCGTGTTTCCAACGAGGCCGACGGGATTCGAACCCGCAACATCCGGATCGACAGTCCGGTACTCTAACCAATTGAGCTACGGCCCCAAGGTTCGCAAAAAAAACGCTACCGGCGTCGGGTCGCCAAAGACCCCTGGCCGCGCGTTCCGAAAGCGCCCTGCGGTGCAGGATTAATAGCTTGTCCAGCCTGTGTGGTCAAGCCTTTGCCATACAAGCCGAGTATCGCGTTTGTTGAGGGGCGCCGCACCGGGGGCGGGCTGGTCCCCTCGCAATTGACGGCCGCTTGGCTGCACGCTCTCAAACGGTCGGCGGCCGAGACCGGATCATTCCGACCAGGCGTCGGGATCGACCATCTCTCGTTTGTCGTCCACCTTTGAGAACTCATCGGCGGTCGGCAGCGGCTCCTTTTGGGAATCGATGACAGGCCAATCGGGCGTATACTTTGCGTTGAGCTCGGTGAAATCCTGCCATTTTTCAGGGAGATCCTCCTCGGCGAAAATGGCGTTGACCGGGCACTCAGGCGGACAGAGCCCGCAATCGATGCACACTTCCGGATCAATTACCAGAAAGTTTTTGCCCTCGTGAAAGCAGTCCACCGGGCACACCGCCACGCAATCCGTGTACTTACACTTAATGCACGGCTCAGCGACAATATGGGTCATCGTGTATTACTCCATGTTTCCAGCCCGCGCCAGCGGGGGCCTTGTGTAGGATTGGTAAGGTCTATCCTTGATTTGTCAACCTCAAAAAAACGGCCGGTTCCGGCCGGCCGACGCCGAAGGTGCAGCTCATGCCCGTCCAAAGCCTTGCCGCCTGCATCGACGCGGCGTATCGTGCCGCCGATGCCCACGTCCGGACGCTTTGTTCGAGCCACCTGGTTGATAGCCGGCTGCACCTTCTGCTCGCGGGTTCTCGGGCTCGTGAGGGAGTGCGCCTTCGGCTACTTCTTCAGCACCAGCGAGCTGCTCTCAGCCTTTCGAATCGCGTTCATGGCCCCCAATCTAGCCCGTCGCCTGTTCGGAGAGGGCGCCCTGTCCGCAGCCCTGATCCCGGTTATGACCCGGAGCATTGAGGCCCAGGGCGACGAGGCCTCTCGCCGATTCTTCGGATCGCTCCTGACCCTGCTCGGGGCGATTCTGGTGGTGTTCGTTCTCTCGGCTGAAGCGGTGATCGCGGTCTGGCGAACCCTTCAGGACGACACCGCGCTGATCTTGGCGGCGATCCTGATGCCCTACATGGCCCTGATCTGCCTGGTGGCGGCGGTCGGGGCCGTCCTCAATGTTCGCGGTCACTTCGCCGCGCCGGCGGCCGTGCCGGCAATCCTCAACCTGGCGATGATCGCGGGTATCGTCGGCGGGTCGGCCTGGCTCGGTCTGACCGGCCGTGACCTGATGTACGTCGTATGCGTCAGCGTGCTGATCGGCGGGGTCATCCAGCTTCTCGCGACGGGCTGGACGCTTCGAGTCGTGAGGTTTACTCCGCTTGGGGGACTGGGTTGGCGCGATCCTCGCATCCGCGAAGTGATCGGGTTGATGGCCCCCATGGTGCTGGGCCTGTCTGCGGTGCAGATCAATTCCCTCGTCGATTATGTCATCGCTTACTCCTTCATCGTGGAGAATCACGAGCGGGTCGGACCCGCGGTGCTCGGATACGCGCAGACGATCTATCAACTTCCGTTGGGGATGTTCGGGATCGCGCTAGCTACCGCCATCTTCCCGATCCTTGCCGCCAAGGCCAACGAGGGCGATCGCGCCGGGCTGGCTGATGTTGTAGCCCGGGGGATCCGAATCAACCTGTTTGTCGCCCTGCCGGCCTCGGTCGGATTGATCTTTGTGGCGCATCCACTGGTCGCGACGCTCTTCGAGCGTGGCCGCTTTGATGCTCAAGATACGCAACGTGTGTCTTGGGTTCTGGTGTTTTATGCCGCCGGGCTGGCGGCCTACTTTCTCCAGCACGTGCTTGTTCGGACGTTCTACGCCATGCGAGACAGCAAGACACCGGCCCGGATCGCCGGATTCATGGTCGTATTGAACTTCGCGCTCAACCTGGCGCTGGTCTTTCCACTGAAAGAGCGCGGCTTGGCGCTTTCAACCGCCGTTTGCGCGACGATCCAGGTGATCTGGCTGGCGACCCGGCTGAACCGCCGGCTGCCCGAGCTACGATGGCGCGCCATCGCCGGTGCGGTGGTTCGGATGCTGCTTGCGACGGCCGTCATGTCGGCTGTGCTGGCGGCGCTGAGTTTGCCTTCTGTTGCTGGCCATGCCCTCGGCGCCAACGCGGCGATACGACTGGCTGTGCTGGTCGCGGCGGGTGTCCTGAGCTATGCACTGGCTGCGTTCTTACTGCGGATCGAGGAACTCCGGAGCGTGCTGCGGCGGTGAGAGGAATGGGCTACAGGCATCAGGCTACGGGCTACAGCAGGCTACAGGCTTCAATTTTAGGGTTCGCCTAACGGACGGGGTTCTGAAAGAGGCTTCTCGGACCACAGTGGCAGTGCATCACGATGACCGATACATTCGCTTACGTGGGCTTGTCGCCTTCGGCACCGGCACACTCGGTGCTTTGTCGCCGAGATCCGGTTGTCGCCGCAGAATTAGAGCAAGCTCTATTTTGTGTAGCGGTCCGAGGCCTGTTTGTTCCGGGAGATTTTCCCGGAATGGCGATACACAATAAATGGAAACGCTATGGCATGTTGGTCTGGACATGCACACGAGGCGCAGAGTATGTAGGGTGCGTCCGGGACGCACCAATTCGAGGCGCACATTCGAGTGGTGCGTCAAGGGACGCACTCTACGTAGCTTCGGCGACGTCGAGGGTCGCGCCGGCGAATCAAGAAAAAAGGTGCGTCCAGGACGCACCCTACACGACTGGACATGCACACGAGACGCAGAGTGGATCAGGACGGCGCTCCACCCGATCATCTCTCCCGGCGCGTCCTATCATCCGTTCGATCGCGCACTTGGATCACGGACCATCGGATGGTTACGGAGGCTTGCAAGTCCCGTCATCGCAATCGCGGCTCAGCGATTGCCGATGGGCTGCGATCCACGCGTAAGCGGATCGTGTGAGCCCGTGGATCCCGGGAACATGGTACAGCCAGGCGATTTTGCGCCAGTACCGGAGGCTGCGTGCGATTTGATAGGCCGCGTCCGCGCCCACATGGATGGCGTCGTCGGGCGTAATCAACCGCATGCCTGTGTCGAAGTCGCCCTCACCAAGTTTCGGGAATCGCTTCGTGAGCCCGTCCGTCTGCCGGGGCACGAACTCGAAGGTGCCACTGAGATCCCTGCGGGCAATTCGAGCCACCCAGCGGCGACAGAACGAGCAGTCACCGTCGTAAACCAGGGTCGACCTGCGGCGTAACGTGTTTGGCAAGTCTGTGTTCATTGCTGGGCCATTTGCTAAATCCGTCCTGCTCACCCGAATTCCCGACTTGGCGCGTAGTATAATACAATCTCGTGCGGCGTTGCCAGGATGGGTGATACGGCTTGATGGCTCGACGACGGTTGGTCCGAATCGGACGTGCATCGCCAAGACCCGATCGAGTCATTCAGGCTCCGCCACGCGGACCCTCTCGGGATGATCCGGTGCGCGGTTGGCGTTCTTTTGGGCGATTTGAGCGTTGCGCTGGAGCATGGGCAGCTTGGCCCGTTTCATGGCGCTGCCGCGAAGTTCACTGCGGTAATCCTCGATCGACCAGGAAAGAATGTCATCCAGGGCCGGGTTCGGGCCGGGGGAACGGATGGCAAAGGCCGGTTCGTCCGTGGTTGGAGCATGGCGGTTGAACGGGCAGACCTCCTGGCACACGTCGCAGCCGAAGATCCAATCACCCATCTTTTCGTGGAACTCTTGGGGGATGTCGTCCCGATGTTCGATGGTCAGATAGCTGATGCATCGAGAGGCGTCCATCTCGTATGGGGCGGGGAACGCTCCGGTCGGGCAGGCGTCGAGGCAGGCGGTACACGTGCCGCAATGGTCGTCGACAGGCTCATCCGGTTGCAACTCGAGCGTGGTCACCAGAGCGCCGAGGAAGAAGTAGCTGCCGAGCCGGCGATTGAGAACCATCGTGTTTTTCCCGATCCAACCGATGCCTGCGGCGGCGGCCACCTCCCGCTCCAGCAGCGGCGCCGTATCCACACAGGCCTTGCTGTCGAACGGCTCGGACAGATCAGCCCGAAGTCGATCCGCCAATGCGAACAGCTTTTTCTTGATGACCTTGTGGTAGTCGTCTCCCCAGGCGTAGCGGGCTACGCGACCACGCGGGCGGGAGTCTTTAGCCTCGGGGTCGGGGCTGGATGGGTGGTAGAGCAAGGCGACCACGATGATACTCCTGGCGCCCTCCAACAGGGCCTGCGGGTCGAGCCTCTGTTGGACGTGACGGCGGAGATAGTGCATAGTGCCCGCCCGCCCGGCGGCGAGCCAGTCGTGGACGTAGTCAGCCCGTCCGATAGGTTCCGCTCGCGCGATGCCGCAAGCGTCGAATCCGATATCGGCTGTGAGCTTCTTCACTAGCTGGGACAATTCAACAGAGCGCACAGGCCGATCGTACCGATGTCCAGCGAAGGCACAACACACCCCCATTGACTTGCCGGGCTGTGACGATTATACGGACCCGAATCGACAAGGGCGCAGCCCGTGGGGCGTGACGCAACCTGTGTGTGCGGATTCCGGCATTGGCGGCGATTGGGCTCCGTGGCGTTGTCCGACGGCGCTTACAAGCACGCCCTGAACGAATGGGACACGAAAGAGAAGGGACGGTACGTCCATGTTCAACTATGATTGGTTTCACGGGGCGCCCTACCAAACCCATATCGAGGAAGCCAAGCTGCTTTGTACGCGGTACAAATTTCCGGACCTCGACCCTGAGCAGCGCACCACGTCCGAGGAGCCCGTTCAATACAAAACCGAACTCGAAGCTCGAACGTTAATCTATTTGCGCGACGGCTTCAGCTACGAGGTCAAGGGGATCGCGGACGTGGCCAGCAAGTCCCACCTGGTGTTCGAGTGCGTTCCCGTGGATGAACGCTACAAGGTCGGCGCTTTCGTCGTTACGGTGCCGTTCGACGAGATCGTTCGGGTTGAGGTCTTCGCCGTGCATCCCAGCGAGAAGCCCGATGATCTTCCGCAAATCACCGGCTTTCGGTCGCATCCCGATCAACCCAAGCCGTAGAACGGCTTTCATAAGTGATGCGATTATGATTCCGACCCGAGCCGCGGGCTTTAGCCCGCGCGATGTCACGGTTTTCTGTGAACGCACGCCACTTGCGCTGTTTCGCGCAGGCTGAAGCCTGCGGCTCAGGTGGCCGGGAGATTTTTTGAAACGCGGTAATCGTCTTTCCCGTATGCAGTCTTTTCATTTCGACACGATTGATTCGACCAACGAGGCCGCCAAGCGGATGATTGAGGCTGGGCGGTTGAACGGGCCCGCCTATCTTCTCGCTCGCGAGCAAACCGGCGGTAAGGGAAGGCATGGACGAATCTGGCTTTCCCCGCGAGACGCCGGCATCTACCTGAGCGTGGTAGAGTTGCCGGGCCGTGCGGTCGGCACTCAGGCGACGATGTTCACTTTGGCGGCCGGCGTGGCCTGTGTCGAAGCGCTGAAGGAAACCACCGGCGTGGAGGTGAAGCTCAAGCCGATCAACGATCTGTACGCGCGCGGCGCGAAGCTCGGCGGTATCTTGACCGAGGTGGTTCTTGAGCTCGGATCAGTCAAGGCGTTGATCATCGGGGTGGGCATCAACGTGCACATCACCGATCGGCCGTTGTCGGACGATGCGCCACGCCCCATTTGCCTGGAGCAACTAATGCCTGAGCCCCGGTTCCGAAAGCTGGACCACGACGCCCTGGTAGCGGCGCTGGTGTCCAGGATTCAGGCATGGAGCGCCACGGCTGGGCTCGGCGATATCGATGCCATCAAGACGGCGTGGGAAAAGCACAAAATCCCCGGCGCCGCTTTCCCCGAAGCGTGACCTACGCAGCGACTGAAACGGGCTCCTGACCGTGGGATTTTCTACCGGCCTGGCAGTCCCGATGGCGACGGAATGGCGGGCCACCCTGTCTGGTCGTTCGCGCCATTCCACGGAAGCTTTGCGAAGCCGGCGGGTTGACAGAACGCCGGGACAGCCATCCAGCACAGCGGTTTCGGCGTCTGCGAGAACATCATCAACTGTTGATCGAACGAAATGGGCTTAGCCGCCGAGACCCCCTGAACAAACGCATCGAGCACCTGACTGACGCCGACCGAACTGAAGCTCTCAAAGATTTCGCCCAGGCTGCTGGGGCGGGGATAGTGGATAATCTTTAGTTCCGCGCTGGGGGGGATGTTGGCCAGCTCTCGTGCCGATTCCACCGCTGCCGCCAATCCTCCAAGCTCGTCGATAAGTCCTAGTTCCAGCGCTTGCCGCCCGGTGTAGATTCTTCCT
>JADFMZ010000148.1 GCA_022563615.1 Planctomycetota bacterium | reverse complement strand
GCAACTGTTTGACGAGCTGGCGAAGACTCTGGACCTCGACTCTGAGCGACTCGTTCTGGGCACGAAGTCGGGCGTTCTCGGCTTCAAGCTCTTCGATGCGTCGGCTGCGCGGGTCGGCATCCATGCCTTTGTTCCCAGCCCCGCACCAACCCGGTTGGTGCGGGACACACCCCTTCCTATATCGGATCGCGCATGGCCAATACGCCACCCCCCGCTAAACACGTACTGTCCGGAGGACATGGGCCACCCGCCTATCTCAGTAGGTCGCCGATTCCCGCTTCCCGGCGCCGGGCAAAGAGGATCTTTGCCCTACCCGGAACAGGCTCCTAACCGCTTCAGATCGATCGGATCACCCGACCCTTCGGTGTCGCGTACGGAACTTTGACCGCGACCGCGGCATATACCTCAGCCGCTCCAGCCGCTCGCAGGATTCGCGCGCATTCCTCCAGTGTTGCGCCGGTGGTCTTGACGTCATCCACCAGAAGCAAACGGGCTTGATGCAACTTGACGCCGCGCCGGACCGCGAACGCGCCGCGAACGTTTGCATGGCGAGCCGTGTAGCTTAGACCGATCTGGTGCGGACCGGCGCGCACACGGCGAAGCATCGGTGTTTCCGGCAGGCCGGTTGTTCTTACCACAACCGACGTGAGAAGCTCCGGCGCGTACAAGGGTCTCACCAGGCGGTGCTTCCAATGGGTCGGCACGGTTACGACGGCCTCGACCCGATCGCGCCACGATGCCGCTTCGACCGCTTCTGCCAACCAGCTTCCAAACGTTTCCCCAAGCTCCGCGCGATCATGATATTTGAATGCACGCAGTACTGTCCCCAGGCACGTGAGCGCCCCGAGAGGGTCACGGTAGGGACCGACTCGGATCGTTTGGTCCACGCGCAAACGGTGATTGCGGCAACGGCCGCAGCGACCATCAGTCACTCCGTAGGGGCCCACCGCGGCCGCGCAGCGCGGACAGGCGGGCTCTCCACGTTCAGAGTTCAATCCGTCCAGGCACGACGGACAAAAGAATCCAGCGGCGGGACCGGTCCATCGGTGGCATGCCAGGCAAAGCGGTGGGAAAAGGATATCGACCATCGGCCGGGTCGCGCGCCGAACCACTGCACGGATATTCCCAAGCTGCCCGCCCTTGCCAACGTCGAAACGATTGCGCTTCACAATAGTTGTCCGATAGATACAATAACTCCAGGCGAGACTTTTCTTGCGACGATCGCCCCAGCAGGGGAGCCTCCCAGGCATTCGGACTGACCGCGACCCATGATACCTTCTCGAAATACAATCGGGATACTCAGCGTCCTTTTGTGCGCAGTGCCCTCCGCGCAAGGACAACGCCCTGTTCCAAGAGTCGTGGTGACCCAAGCGAAGCAGATGGAGGCCGCCGCCACGATGACGCTGGTCGGCACGGTATACCCCAACAGGCTGAGCCGGGTCGGCTCCGGTATCGCCGGGATTGTTAAAGAAATAGAGGTAAGGCCCGGTCAACGGATCGAAGCCGGTGGCATTATCTGCAAGCTCAACAACGATGTCCTGACGCTGCTCGTCGCCGAGGCCCAGGCCAGGCTGGCCGCCTTGCAGGCGCGCCGCGACGAGCTCGTCGCCGGCACGCGCGAAGAGGAGTTGCGACGCCTCAGGGCCATGCGCGACGAAGCGACGGCGGAGTACGAACGCTGGAAGTTCGAGATGGATCGCGTCGGGCAGCTCTACGAGAGCAGCGAATCCAACCCGAAGGAATACTACGAAACCCGGGCGGAGTTCGTGACCGCGGAGCGGCGAAAGATCGCCGGGCAGGCGCGGTACGACGAAGCCGTAGCCGGACCGCGCAAGGAAGTCATCGCCCAAGCCACACATGAGGTGGCCGCCCAACAGGCGATCGTCGATCGGTTGAAGGGCGATTTAGCCAAGACGGTCATTCGCGCTCCGTTCACGGGCTACGTCACTTTGCGCAACACCGAGGTAGGCGAATGGATGGAGGCGGGCGGGCAGGTGATCGAGCTGGCTGAACTCGCCTCAGTTCTGGTTCGGGTTGATGTTCCGGAGTCGGCCTTTCCCTTTCTCGCCTTGGGTGACACCGTTCGCATTCGGGTCGACGCGCTGAAACGTTCCTTCGAGGGGCGGATTCGTCACATCACTCCCCTGGCTGACCCCACCGCTCATACGATGCCGGTTGAAATCGAAGTTGAAAACAGTGAGGGAAGCCTGGCCGGTGGAATGTTTGCCCGCGTGACGGTGCCCGCCGGCCCGAGAAAAAATGTGATCGCGGTCCCGAAGGATTCGGTCGTCGAGCGAGACGGCACGACCTACGTGGCGACCGTTGCGTTGGGTCGAGGGGGCAAGCCGATGGGCAAGCTGCTGCCGGTGACGCTTGGCGCCGACCTACGCGATTGGATCGCCATCACCTCGGGCAACGTGGATCCACAGATGCTGGTCATCACGCACGGCTGCGAGGGCATGCTTCCTTTCCCTGTGCCGGTTGAGATCGTGGACAAAATCGGTAGGCCGGTGGCCATGCCGGACGGCGGCGGGCACAAGCTTCTTGGGAACGGTCCTACCAAGAGTGCCGAGGGTACCTGATGGGTCTGATTCGTTTCGCCATCGACAACCCCGTGAAAGTGACCGTCGGCGTTATCCTGCTGGTACTCTCGGGCCTGCTGAGTCTGACGCGGATGCGTGTTCAGCTTACGCCCGACGTGGATCGCCCGATCATCACGGTGACGACACGATGGATCGGCGCCAGCCCCCAGGAGATCGAGCGCGAGATTGTCGAGCGTCAGGAAGAGAAGCTCAAGAACGTCAGCGGCCTTCAGAAGATTCGCTCGGAATGCACGCGGAACCAAGCGAAGATCGAGCTGGAGTTCCCGGTGGGGATCGACAAGGACACCGCCTTTCGGGACGTGTCCGACAAGCTGCGCCAGGTCAGCGGGTATCCGGAGGAAGTGGACGAGCCCACGATTTCCGCCTCGTCGGATAGCATGGAACTGACCATTGCCTGGATGATCCTCTATTCCAAGGAGGGAATGGACGTCTCGCGCCTCAAGACCTTCATCGAGGATCACGTCAAACCGATCCTCGAACGGGCCGAGGGGATCAGTGAAGTTCCCGTCTACGGCGGCCGGGACCGCGAAGTGCAAGTGGTGCTCGACGCGCATCGGCTGGCCGCTCGCAGCCTGACCTTCCGCGATGTCGAGAAAGCCCTGCGCCAACAAAACGAAAGCAGTTCCGCCGGAACGATCGCAACGGGCAAGCGCGATTACAGCTACCGCACGATTGGCGAGTACGTCACGCTTGGGGACATCGAGGACACGGTGATCGCTTACGATGATGGAGGGCCGGTGTTGGTGCGGGACGTGGCCTCCGTCGTGCAGGGGTTCAAGAAGCCGGTGAGCTTCGTGCGCAGCAAGGGTCGGCCGGTCATGGCTTTGCCCGCCCGGCGCGAGACCAACGCCAACGTCATCAAGGCGATGACCAATCTCAAACGCCAGATCCAACTGGTCAACCGGGAGATTCTTCAACCGCGCGGGCTAAGCCTCGAACTGACCCAGGTGTACGACGAAACGACGTACATCTGGAGCGCAATCTACCTGGTGGTCAAGAACATCGCCGTCGGCGGGTTTCTTGCGGTGCTCGTGCTGCTGCTGTTCCTGCGCAGCGGAAGCGCCACGGTAATTATCGCAGCCACCATTCCCGTTTCGGTGATCGGAACCTTCCTGGTCATCACGATGGTGGGGCGAAGTCTTAACGTGGTCTTGCTGGCCGGGATGGCCTTTGCCGTGGGCATGGTCGTGGACAACGCGATCGTCGTTCTGGAGAACATTTACCGGCACCGCGCGATGGGCAAGAGTAAGGTGGAGGCGGCCTTGGACGGCACCCGCGAGGTCTGGGGCGCGATCCTGGCGAGTACGCTGACCACGATGGCGGTGTTCCTGCCGATGATTACGATTCAGGAGGAAGCGGGGCAGCTCTTCAAAGACATCGCCGTGGCGATTGCCACAGCCGTCGGGTTGTCGCTGCTGGTCTCGATTCTGGTGATCCCCCCGTTGGCATCGCGGTTCTTCGGCGCCTCCAGCGCCCAACGCACGGGGGACAAACCCTGGCGCATCGCCGCGTGGGTCTCGTCCCGTGTCACCGCGATCAATCAACGCGTCGGCCGTCGTGTGGCCGTGGTCGTCGGCGTTTCCGGCGCCGCACTGGTGGGCAGTTATGCGCTGATGCCGGCGACGGAGTATCTGACAGCCGGGAACAAGAACTTGGTTTTCGGCTTCCTCTTTTCCCCACCGGGTTATTCGATCGACGAGTTTCGGCGGATGGCTCACATCATCGAGGATGGGGATCCGGACGATCCCCTGGATGGTTTACGCCCGTTTTGGGAGGCTGAGTTGGGCTCGCCCGAGGCCGCCGCTCTGCCCTCCGTCGAGATTCAAGTCGGGAAAGATGGGCGGATCACTCGGACGGTTCAACCCCCGCCGATCGAAAACTTCTTCTTCGTATCGTTCAGCGGTGGATCGTTCATGGGCTGCACCTCGAAGGAGCCCACCAACGTCAAGCCGCTCGAGCAGGTGATGACTCGGGCCAGTTCGAGGATTCCCGGCGTGTTCACCATGTTCAACCAATCGTCCTTGTTCCGAACCGGCGGGCGGCGCGGGGGCAACACCATCGACATGGAGATTCGCAGCGCGAGCCTCGAGAAGGTCGTGGCGTCGGCGTCGGCGATCCGACAGCGGATTCGAGAAGCCGGCTACGGTTGGGCGTCGTCGACCCCGGAGAACTTCGCGCTAGGTCGGCCTGAGCTTCGGCTCATTCCCGATCGAGCCAAGGCGGCTGACCTCGGTCTCGACGTCCGCGACCTGGGCTTCATTCTACGAGCCTGCATCGACGGTGCATTCGTTGGCGAGTTTAACGACCACGGCGATCGCATCGACCTGGTGCTCAAAGTGGCTGACACCGAAGAGGCGACCATGGATGAGATCGGCTGGATCCCGATTTACACGCCGTCGGGACACGTCGTGCCGATTTCCGCCAGCATGAACTTCATCCGGACGACCGCGCCGCAACAGATCACGCGAATCGAAGAAATGCCCTCCGTTACCCTGTCCATCAAGCCCAAGACCGGTGTGGCGTTGCAGGACACGATGCGAGAGCTGGAAGAGGAGGTCATTCAACCGCTTCGGGAATCCGGGGCTATTCCCTCCTCGGTGATCACAGCCTTAACCGGAACCGCCGACAAGCTGACCCAAACTCGGGAGGCCCTGATCGGGAAATTCGACGGCGTCGTGCAGCGCCCGCGAATCATGGGTTTGTCGCCGTGGCTTTCCATGGCCACCCTTGCGGTTCTTGCGGCATTGATCGTTGGCGTGATCTGGTGGAGGGCCGATGCTCGGGCAGCGTTCCTGGCGGCAAGCGCCTCGGTCGTCGTGCTGACCTGCGGGTTTTTCGTGCTCAACCCCGAGCTGGCCCTGGCGGTGCTTCAGTCGCGGGCGATCCTGGCGCTATTGATCACCTACTTGCTCATGGCCGCCCTGTTCGAGTCTTTTGCCTATCCGCTGGTCATTATGCTGTCGGTGCCTCTTGCAGCCGTCGGGGGTTTTGCGTCGTTGCGGATCGTTCATGAGGTCAGCCTGTACGACGTAACTTCGCCGATCCAGCAGCTCGACGTGTTGACCATGCTGGGATTCGTCATCCTGATCGGCATCGTTGTCAACAACGCGATTCTGATCGTGCACCAGGCGCTTCACTTCATGCGCGAGGAAGGATTGACGCCTGCGGAAGCGGTGGCCAAGTCGGTGCAAGTTCGAACTCGACCGATCTTCATGAGCGCCGCCACTTCCATCTTCGGTATGTTGCCGCTGGTCGTCATGCCCGGGGCGGGAAGTGAGCTTTATCGGGGACTGGGCAGCGTCGTGCTGGGCGGTCTGCTCGTATCGACAATCTTCACGCTGGTCGTGGTGCCGGCCATGTTCACGCTCCTTACGGACTTTCAGCAGTGGCTCCGAGGCGTGCTGGGCGCGCGCGAAACGGGCCCGGCGCAAGGTATGTTGGCCGCCTCCTCGGTGCGCCACAACCCGCGCTCCTAGCGGCCGGCACCTCACAGGCGCTCTTCAGGTCGGTATCCACCCGCCGGGGATACTGGACAGAAACCGGGAATGCGCGTAGGGTTTGCACGGCTGCGCCGGAAATGAATCGGCCCGCATGGGTGGCGGGTGGGAGCCCCCTGGTGAGCCTGAACGTCCGAGCGTCAATTTTCAAGATGGGCGGGACACGCGGACTCATGTTCGTCGGCGGCTCGTCACAACCAAGTTTCCTAAGTGAGGCCCGTAAAGGAGGCGCGCGATGACGGCTGAAGTCATACATGGTTTGGAAGGCGTTCCCATTGCCGAGTCCGGGATCAGTTTCGTGGACGGGAAGGCGGGGCGGCTGGAATATCGCGGCATCAGCATCGAGGACTTGGCTGAGCACAGCACGTTCGAGGAAACCGCCTACCTTCTATTGTTCGGCAAGCTGCCCACCCGCGAGGAGGTCGATCCCTTCCAGGACGATCTCCGCACCCATCGTCGCTTGAAGTATCGCATCTTGGACCTGATTAAGTGCCTGCCCGAGACCGGGCATCCGATGGACGCGCTCCAGGCTGGCATCGCCGCAATCGGAATGTTCTATCCGCTTCGACAAAAAATGGACGACGTCGACCGTGGGCTGGCGTGCATTCGACTTATTTCCAAAACGCCGAGTGTCGTGGCTGCGTTTGAGCGACTTCGCAAAGGAGACCAGCAGGTCTCGCCGCGCGATGATCTGACCTTGGCCGGCAACTTTCTCTACATGATGACGGGCAAGGATCCCGACCCCTTGAAGCAGCGTATTTTGGATCTGTGTTTGATCCTGCACGCCGACCATACCATGAACGCCTCCACGTTTGCCGGACGGGTTGTGGGATCGACGTTGGCGACGCCCTATTCCGTGACCAGTTCAGCGCTGGGGGCGCTTTCGGGTCCGCTGCATGGTGGAGCCAATGAGGATGTGATGGCCCTGTTGGACTCGATCGGCTCGCCCCAACGAGCCGGCGCCGTCATCGAGGAGATGATCGCCAACAAGACCAAGGTGCCCGGCTTTGGCCACCGGGTCTACAAGACGATGGACCCCCGGGCGAAAATCCTCAAGAAATACGCTCAGCAGCTTTCCGAAACGAGCGGCACCCATCATTTCGAGACCGCGCTGGTGGTCGAGAAAGTCGTGCAGGAGCACTATCAGGAAAAGGGTATCTGGCCCAATGTCGATTTCTTCTCCGGTATCGTCTACACCGAGCTGAACATCCCAAGGGACTGTTTTACGCCGGTGTTTGCGATCGCCCGCATGGCCGGTTGGCTCGCGCACTGGCTCGAACAGGTGGAGCGCAACCGGATCTTCAGGCCGACCCAGAAATACGTCGGTCCCCACGATCAACCCTACATCCCGATCGAGAAACGATAGAGCTGGCTCTAGCCTGCGAAAGTGCGTTCGCTCCATGAGAGCGTGGCGGTGCGGC
>JADFMZ010000147.1 GCA_022563615.1 Planctomycetota bacterium | reverse complement strand
CTGTTCGTGCGCCCGCGTGCATCACGGCCGAGTGGGCTCATCCTTGCGCACTTTGTCTTTTGGTACGGCTTCCTTCGCATTTTCACGGATTACTTCCGCGAATATGGAACGGAGTTCCTCGGAATCGGCACCGGCCAGTACTTCAACGCGCTGATGGCCGTGTTCGGGCTCGGCCTGATTGTCTGGCGCCGACGAGCGGTACGCATCACGAGTGCAGAACAGGGTATGGGCGCAGTGAGCGCAGCAGAATCTACGCGGCCCCAAGCCGTCTTACCCGTTTCGGAGCTTGGTTGGCTCACTCTTCGGCGGATCATCTGGGTTGCCTTGCTGCTCTTGTCGCTGACGATTCCCAGCGGCTGGACACGCGGTGTGCTGGAGGATCTGCGCGACAGCAGGCACGTGAGCGACATTGCCCGAGTGGAGTCGCATGCCAAACCCGCAGATTGAGGGTTGGCGATTCAATAGCTAACCGCCGCTTACGGTACGGGTCCGCTCGAAGCGTTGCTTCCACTGTGGCATCTGTTCGAGTGTGACGTTCTTCCACAGGCCGATGCCGGACTTGCGGGCGCGCTTTTCGATGGCTTTGAACTGCTTGAAGTAGGGATGTTTGAAGCGTAAGTCCGCGTAGGCGTAGCCGTCTTCGAGCAGCATCTCATTGAACATGCGCCCGCCGCGATCGAGAAAGACGTAGGCCAGCAGTCGGCCATACTTGCCCCGCGTGCGCTGTGGGACCAATACGATGTGAACGGTTTGACCATCGAGCGTGCGCCGCGCAAAGGCCGACGCCTCGGGACCGAAGTGTATGTCGGGCCGGCCGCTATGAGCCACTTCCGGCGTGTCCACGCCCCACAAACGGATGCGCGTTACAGATTTGCCTCGATCCGGCGCCTCGATGTCGAGCGTGTCGCCGTCCACCACGCGGCTGACGCGAAAGCTGCGATCGTGATACCGAGCATCATCGTCGAGCAGGACCGGTGGACCGGTGACGCGCTCGCACACGACGACCGCAGCCAACAGGATGACCAACCCGGCGGTGGCTATACGATTCCACCGGCGGGGCATGACGATGGAGTCGGGTAGCGACGGCTTGCGTGGCATAATTATTTCCGGTCTTGTCGAGGATGTTGTAAGAGCGTGTTCAAGAAGCCTTTCCGAGTCGCGCCAGTGAGGAAGCGGGTCGATTTCGCGGAGGGAAACCGCTTCCTTACGGTCGCGGCTCTGTTGGTCATGACCCTTCTCATGCACTCTCTTACCAGACAAACCCTCGGAATGGGATCCGGGGGCATGGCGTCGCCAGCTCTTTCGTGGGCCGCCTCACAGGGACACTTCGTGGTCTATCCCACGGGATTCTTGTCGCGCGCTTCGTCCAGTTGAAACGCCTCGTGCAAATAGCGAAGGGCCTTTAGGCCATCCTCGCTTCGCACGATACAACTAATCACGATTTCGCTGGTGGAGATGTTTTCGATGTTGATCGCGGCGCGGGCCAGCGCGTCGAACATCGTGGCGGCGATACCGGTGTGGCTGCGCATCCCCACGCCGATCGCGCTCACCTTTGACACATCGTGATCGACCTCTACTCCCGCGATGCCGAGTTTGGCAGCCAATTCCCGACATACCGCTTCGGCCTGTCGGGCGTCACCGGAGTTGGTGGAGAAGCTCAGGTTGGCCAGCCGCCCGTCGTCGTAGATGTTCTGCACGATGTCGTCGACGAGAATGTGGCTTCGCGCCACCTCGGCGAAGATGCTCCCCGCCAGGCCGGCGGTATTGGGCACGCCCAGGAGCGACACGACAGCCAGATCCTCCTTCAACGTCACCCCTTCGACCGCAACGGCCTCCATATCCGGTGTTTCCGCCATAATCCGAGTTCCCTCCACGTCCGTCATCGAACTTCGCACCTGCATGGGGACCTGGAACTTCTTGGCGAACTCGATCGCCTGCGAGTGCATGACCGCCGCACCGGCAGCCGCCATCTCCAGCATCACCTCGTAGCTGATCCGGTCGATCTTACGCGCCTGAGGCACCACGCGCGGATCAGCCGTGTACACACCGTCCACGTCGGTATAGATTTCGCAAACCGTAGCGCCAAGTACAGCCGCCAGCGCGGTGGCCGACGTGTCCGACGCCCCTCGACCCATGGTCGTAATCTCTCCGCTGGCGTCGATGCCCTGGAAGCCGGCGACGATGACAATCTTGCCCTCGGAAAGCTCGCGGTCGATGCGGTCCCGGCTGATGGTCTTGATGCGGGCCCGTGTGTGCACGCTGTCAGTGACCAGGCCCAGTTGACCGGCGGTCAGGCTGATCGCTTCGTGCCCCGCGGCATGGATCGCCATGGCCATCAGGGCGATCGAAACCTGCTCGCCGGTGGTCAGCAGCATGTCCAACTCTCGCTTGGGGGGATCGGGGCAGATGGCATGAGCCAATGCGAGAAGCTCATCCGTCGAAGACCCCATCGCGGATACGACCAGGACGACGCGTTGCCCGTCGAGCTTGGCTCGAATCGCCCGCCGTGCCGCCCGATGGACCTTCTGAGCGTCCGCCAGGCTCGTCCCACCAAATTTCTGAACGATCAATGACATCGGCGACATCATCATACCGGTTGCACGTCGGACGTACATTTCGGGGGGCGATGCGATGGAGGGTGGCGTGACGGCGGTTGCAGGCGGGCCCATTGCAGCTTCACGTAATTTCTTGCGAGTTTGGTGCCCTATAGCTTCAGCCCGAGGGGGAAGTGAATGGAATGCCAGATTAGTGTCCCCCACCTCTAAACAAGGTTTCGCGCATCGTCACCGCCGATTCTGTCAAGCACCCGGATGAACCCGTTTGGGGGCTGAGGCCGTGCTGCCGGCTGAATGCGAGCGCCGCTGTCGGACCATTTCGATCGAATCGTAATGCCATCCACAATGAGCCTGCATCTCAGTTTTGATTTCACCGCCCGGTCGATTAGGATCGTTCTTCCGGAGTGGCCAAGGCGGGCGGGACGCTGGGCATGCGACGTTGGTGAGTGGCGGATTGTAAATCGTGACCGAGCAGGAGCTGGTGGAGCGATGCCGGGAGGGCGACCGCGAGGCTCAGCGAGAGCTCTATGATCGCACATCGGGACCGGTCTATCGCCTCCTCCTCAAGATGACGGCCAACCCGGACGATGCGTTCGACCTCGCCCAGTCAACCTACCTCAAGGCGTTCACGCGGATCAACCAGTTCGACGGACGGTCAACGGTGGCTACCTGGCTCTACCGGGTAGCCGTCAATGAAGCCCTGCAGTTCCTCCGGAGCGCCGGACGGACACGCGCCAGGTTGCGGGAGATTGCCCCGGAACAGTGCGTCGAGTCGAACATCGAGCATAGCTCGATCAGGCTCGACATGAATGATGCGCTGGCCACGCTGCCACCGAATGACCGGGCCATGCTTCTGCTCCGGTATCAAGAGGGGCTTGATTACCGGGCCATTGCGGAGGTCGTCGGCTGTGCCTCGGGCACCGTGGCGTCCCGCCTCAATCGCGCTCGCGGCAACCTGCGAGAAATATTACGAAAAAGTTACGGCTCGAGGGAAGAAAAGGGGCACAACGACCATCCAATAGATGTCAAACAGGTTTCGCCGGAGACCGGTTGAGACGGCTGGCCACACCGAGCCCTGTTCTGAGGCGCTAAACGCGATGAACTGCAAAGAGGTGACGGAACATCTTGGGGCCTTCGTAGACGGCGAGTTGCCCTCGGCCCTGCGCGATGATCTGGACGCGCACCTGAAAACCTGCAGCTCATGCCGAGCGAACCTTGATACGCTTCGAGAAATAACGACTGAGCTGGCCATGCCTGCAAAGGTTGCTGTGCCCGAAGCCCTCTGGCCCGTGATCGAGCGGCGTTTGGATCACGAATTGCCCACTTCGCTCCAGGCGAAGGCGCCGCGCAGCCCTCAAACCCATGGACCTTCGTCCGAGATCTACAAACCTACCGGTCGTAGAGTGTGGCTTCGTCGCTTGCCCTTGGCGATCGCCGCCGTCGTCGTGGCTGTGTTGGGCTTGGGCCTTTTGGGGCCAGCCTGGACAGGCTCCACGGCGAAGGCATCCACGATTGATTTCAGCGTTCTCTTGGACGCACTTCCACTCGATGCCCGAAAGGCGTTCAGAAAATTTCTCGTCCTTTACGACGCGAAGGAGGTTTCACCTGTTGAAGCGAGGCGTTATGCGCCGGAGCTCAACTTTGCGGTGCCCGAGGGGTTGCCCGGCGGCTTTGAGCTCCAGGCGGTCTACCAGCTCAAGTTTGGTAAGCACCCGGGAGTGGCGGCGGTCTACGAACGTGACGGGGATTTCTTGGGTACGGTCTTTCACCGACCGGTCATCAAGGAGAGCTTCGGCCCCCATCGGGATTACCCATGTGTAGTCGGCAGACATGAAGGACACAAGGTGTCGGTCGGCCAGTGGAAGCTCATCCATTTGATGGAGCCGACAACCTGTCATTGCGTTCTGAGCCGGCTCGATGAACGGACGGAGCTTCCGGAGATCATGGCGATCTTGGCGCCTCAACCATCCGTCTCAGGCGCACTCAGGCATAATCATTGACCGCCTGGACATTCCAGATGTGAGATAGCGGTCCCGGTCCGCCGGGGGTAGGGCAAAGATGATCTTTTCCCTACCCATTCCGAAACGCCCGCCCAACCCGCAGATGAAGAGTTGACGAAGCGCTAGTGCGCTGCCAGCGTTGCTTTGATGGGTTGAATACCGACGAAGATGGGTGCCACTGCTCTCGAGCAGTGACCTAACGCCGCAAGACCCAATCACCAACGCTTTGCAACGCTCGAAAGCAGTGCCCTTGGGGTTTTCGAGGAGTTCGTGCACTGCTCGAGAGCAGTGGCACACTTACCCATCAATCGACGGCTGACAGACTAGGCTCTGCCTGAAAACGTTGTTTGTTGCCGATATTCCCTTGTAACGACAAGGAGGTCGGCCATCATGAAACGCCACGACCTCATGGACGAGCAATGTGCGTTGATCGAGTCGCTGGTCCCGGCGAGCGCAGCGCGCACGGGGCGGAAATACACGCTGATACAGTTTTGGCGATAGGGTAGAGTTGCGAGTTGCTTGTTCCCCGTTCGCAGGCGAGCCAACTAAGTGGTCGTTACGGACAAGGCCCCGCGTACGGATATGGCAGACTCTTGAACCCCTCTACAGCCGCGCCGATGTCGGAGAAGTTGACAAGACCATCCGGCGCTGCCGGCCAAATGTCGCAACGATGAAGCGGCGGCGCTGTCAGTACCTGCTTGAAGCAATTCACGACGGCGCCGATATCGGAGAAGTTGACGTTGCCATCCGGGAGTGCGCCGGGGCCGTTCCCAACCACGTCGCCCCATGGTGGGGTGGTGATCCAGCTCTGGGCGGAGACGGCGCCGCCGGCCAACTCCGCCGTCACAGCATATCGGGTCGACGGGATGATCTGCTCGTTTGCTACGATCACCAGGCCCCACTCGTCGGATGTCAAGAACACCGGCGAATCCGTGAGACCTCCGTCGGCGGCCAGGAATTGGTCAAGACACGGAAAATCCTGAGAGGTCAGCCGTAAGGCCAGGGGCTCGCCCGTCGGCGCCGGGGTAACACCCAGCGCCCGACAGCCCTCGCCCGCCGTATGAGGCATGATGTCGCAATCGTCGGGGACGCCGTTATCGTCGAGATCAGGAGCGACCCCGTCAAGCACCTCGCACGGATCGGAGTAACCGTTGTGGTTGCAGTCGAGGGTGTCGTCGGCGCCGTTGCAGGAGTCGCAGCCGTCGGCGACGCCGTCGCCGTCGGTATCGAGCAGATCGTCGGCCCCGGGACAAACATCGTTGCAATCCGGAACCGTGTCGTCGTCCGAATCGACATCGGATACGCCGCAGCCGCAAAGACCGGGCGCCGTCTTCGAACCGTCGTCGGGGCAGAGATCACAATCGTCGATCCATCCGTCGCCGTCGCGATCGGGTTCGCAGGCGTCGGCGACCCCGTTGCCGTTGCAATCGGAATCGCACTCATCTGGAACACCGTTGCCGTCGCAGTCCTGGCTCGTACCGGCAAGAATATCCGCAGTGTCGTCGATCCCGTTGCCGTTGCAATCACTTCGCTCATACGCACCCATGTCTACGAAGGCGCCTACGATGCGTGGATTGCCGGTCAGGTCCACCGGCAGAGGTTCGCTTGTATCGCCGTCACCGTCGAGATCCGCGAAGTCGGCGGGCAGCAAGGACGTATCACCGGCGTCAACGCCGAGAGAAACCCCGGCAAGCCGTACGTCGTCGTCAGCCGTTCCAGCAACACCGTCACATCCCGCCGCATCAACAAACATCGGATCTGTTCCGGAGTTACCCATGCCGCCAAGGATTCCCGTCCAGCCCTCTACGAAGCTGTTTCGACTATCGCGCGTCGCGTTCGCAGCGACGCAAATCTGCTCCGCCTCCGTCTCGTTAGCGCCGCCCCACAGAATGCTGTTGTAGATTGTGGCACTCGTCTCGGGCATTAGGCTTATGACGCCGCCGGTAAATTCGTTTGCGCTGAAGGTTGAGTTGATCACCGCAAGCGGACCGCTGCCAACGCTCACTGTGATGCCGCCGTTAATCGACACACTATCCTTATTGCCGCTGTAAACGGTGTTGATCAAGTTGAGGCGGCCACCCCGGCTGGAGAACAGCCTCACCCCCGGAACGATGCCGTCGCTGCGAACAATGGTGTTGATCAGCGTTAGCTGGGCGTCAAGGGTGCAGTACGCACCGTCGGCGAGAACGCAGTTCGTCAACAGGACATTGCTGACTTGCATTTGGACGAGTCCGTAACCGGCCTGGGCGGGATCGCGCTCGAACGTGCAGTGGTCACACCACACGTTACTTGCTTCGAAACTACCCATCGTGTTCGCACCAGTGGTGCTGCTGTTTCCTGAAAACGAACTTCGAAGAATTGTCAATGTGCTGGCGATGTTGAAGATGGCACCGGTCCCATCGTCACACGTGTTTCCCGTAAAGCTGCAGTCCGTTATTGTTAGGTTCGCACTCCTGTTGAACACGGCGCCGGCGCGGTAGACGGCCGTGTTATCAGAAAACGTGCAGCCCGTAAGCGTCGGACTGCTTCCGTCCCAATTGAACATGGCGCCGCCTGACCCTGAGCCAACACTGGCCATGTTCTCATTGAATACGCAGTTGACATATTCCGGCGAAGTATCGTATCCACTGTTCACCGCGCCACCGAGATTCCCGGTGTTGCCTTCAAATAGGCAGTTGGTAAACCTCGCACCTCCCATTGAGATCGCGAACCCTCCGCCCCCAACGTCCGCACGGTTTTGTTTGAAAACACAGTCCGTAAACGTGAACTCCTGCTCTCCGTGGCGGTTCACTGCTCCGCCGTAATACGCCTCGTTGTTGCGAAACGTGCAGCCAACGAATGCACCCGCACTCCGCAAGCTCCATACGCCGCCCCCGGAGTAGACATCCGCGACGTTGCCATCAAACACGCAGTCGGTTGCGACAACCGAGCTGTCTACGATATGTAGGCCAGCGCCGGAAGTCCCGGCCAAATTGTTATTGAACAAACAACGCTCGAGTTCCAGGTTGGCATCGATTTGTGT
>JADFMZ010000146.1 GCA_022563615.1 Planctomycetota bacterium | reverse complement strand
CGGCACGGGAGAGTCATCGAAAAAAAACGCTCGCCGCACTGGTCGCAAGAGGCATCCACATCGAAGAACTGCCCTCGTGTGTGCTGGATAGATCATGACCATGTGGCGCTGTAGTATTAGGATGATCCCGGCTGGTTGGTCTATCCGTGACGCAGATGGTCCGCACGGCGGACCCTACCCATACCACTGCGACTCTGCTCGGTTCTGATGACTTTTGGTAGCCGTAGCTTTCGGAACCTACACGGCTGGGCATGCCTGAATCAGGCGATGATGTGTTCTTTGATTTTCTGCAACGCTTCACACTCGATCTGGCGGACGCGCTCGCGGGTGAGGTTGACTTCGCTACCGATCTGTTTGAGGGTCATGGGGCCCTTTCCGTTCAGGCCATAGCGCAAGCGGAGGATGGTGGATTCCCGCTCGTCGAGATCATCAAGCAGCTCGGCGATTTTGTTCCACTGCGATTCATTCAGGAGGTTTTCCTCGGGCGAGGGTGTTTTGGAATCGGCGATACCTTCGGTCAAGGCGATGCCATCCGGCCCGTCGGAATCGTGGGCGGGGGTGGAAACAGCTTTGACCGCGTTTCGAATGTGGTCCACCTTGCTGGCGGTCAACTCCATTCTCTCGGCTAACTCTTCCGTTGTGGGTGTGCGGCCCTCCGCTTCCAGGAAATGCTCATGGGCCTCTCGAAACCGCGAAATCATCTCGACCATATAGGCTGGGATATGGATGGGCTTGCCGCTGTTGATTAGGCTGCGCTTGATCGACTGCTTGATCCACCAGGAGGCATAGGTGCTGAATCGCGTGTTTTGATCGGGATCAAAACCTTCGACGGCGCGCAGCAGGCCGAGATTGCCCTCGTTAATCAGGTCGTTCAGCGGCACGGTGCGGCGAGCGTATTTCTTGGCGATGTTGACGACGAGGCGCAGGTTGGATTTGACCATTCTCTCGCGGGCCTGTGCGGCATCGGCCTCGACCTTCTCGCGCGCAATGTAGGTGATTTCACCCGCCGCGAATTGGTCAGCCAGATTCTGACCCTCGCGCACACGGACGGCCAGCTCCTTCTCCTCCGATGCCGTCAGAAGCGGAGCCTCATTGATTTGACGAAGGTAGACCTGAAGGCCGGCGTCAATGGCGATGGTGGTATCCTCCCCAAAGGTCTGCCGCGCCATCCGGCCCAGCCCAGGCAAGATCCCATCGACCCGCTCGCACGATCAGATGGTCTTGGAAACACGCCGCACGACGCGCCCGAAGACCCGTCGATGCGGAGTGAAACCCCGTCCGCTGGCCAATGAGATCGCTATTCGGCTGATGTCGCGTCGCGGCTGTCGGATTCCGCTTCAGCATCGCCCCCAGCGTCCACGGCGGTTTTGGCGTCCGCATCGGCCGGGGCGTCCGCATCGGCCGGGGTGTCAGCATCGGCCGGGGTGTCAGCATCATCCTTAACGTCAACGTCTGGCTCAACCTGAGTGTCAGCAGCGCTGGCGACATCGGTCGGCGGAGGTGGGATGGTTCCTGTTGGGGAATCCTCCGCGTCAGATGCGCCGTCGTCAGGCTGTGGTATCGAGTCTTCATTCGGCTTGGGTGTGGCTGGTTCCGCGGGCACAATCAGGCCCAAGGATTCTTCGCCCGATCCTTCCAGCCCTCCCCTCCGAACCTTGGGGGCGCCTGCGGCGCCGGACTCGGCCGTTTGTTCCGCGGACCACTCGGCCCGCTTTTTGGAGAGTCCGATCTTACGTTCGCCCGGGTCCACGCGCAGAATCTTGACCAGGATTTTGTCGCCGATCTGGACCTCGGCGTGTGGATCCTCCACCTTATAATCGGCTAATTCGCTAACGTGCAGTAGTCCTTCGAGGTCTTCCTCGAGCTCCACGAACACTCCGAAATTCGTGATTTTAGTGACCGATCCCTCGACGATCTGTCCCGGAATATAGTTTTCGGGCACGGCCCTGGCCCAGGGGTCTTCATGCAACTGTTTGAGGCCCAGGGCGATTCGCTGTTTCTGCTCCTCCACGTTCAGGACGACGCATTCAATCTCTTCGCCTTTCTTGACCATCTCGGATGGATGGTTGACCTTCTTGGTCCAACTCATATCGGAAACGTGAAGCAGGCCGTCGATGCCCTCTTCAACCTCCACGAAGGCCCCATAATTGGTCAGATTGCGAACCCGGCCCTTGATCCGGGTGTTGGGCGGATATTTTTCGGCTACGTGGGTCCACGGATTTGGTTGGGTCTGCTTGATTCCCAGAGAGATCTCGTGTTTGTCTTTGTTGATTTCGAGGACGACGATCTCGATCATGTCGCCGACGGCCAGCATCTCGGAGGGGTGGTTGATGCGGCGGGTCCAACTCATTTCGCTGATGTGCACCAGCCCTTCAACGCCGGGTTCGAGCTTCACAAACGCGCCGTAGTTCATGATGTTGACCACCTCGCCCTGCAGGCGGCTTTCGACCGGATAGCGATCCTCGATCTCCTCCCAGGGGTTCGTCTTGAGCTGCTTGTAGCCCAAGGCAATCTTCTCTTTGGCAAGATCGATGTTGAGGATTTTGACCTCGATTTCGTCGTCGATGCTAAGCACTTCGGACGGGTGGCTGATCCGATCCCAGCTCAAGTCGGTGATATGCAACAAGCCGTCAATGCCGCCGAGATCAACGAAGACCCCGAAATCGGCGATATTCTTGACCACGCCCTTGCGAACCTGATCGACCTCAAGTTCAGCCAGCAGGGCCTCTTTGGCGGCGGATCGTTCTTCCTCGATCAAGCGGCGCCGCGAAATCACGATATTGCGTCGCTCCTCGTCGATCTTGAGGATCTTGGCCCGAAGGTTCTTGCCTATGAACTCGCTGATGTCTCCGGGGCGGCGAATGTCCACTTGTGACGCCGGCAGGAAAACGGGGTATCCGATATCCACCAACAGCCCGCCTTTGATCTTGCGCATGACGCGACCTTCAACCGTGTCGCCTTCCGCTTTCGTCTTGACGATTCGTCGCCAGTTGAGCAGGCGGTCGGCCTTTCGTTTGGAAAGCACGATGTGCCCGCTATCGGATTCGAGGGTTTCCAGCCAGACCTGGACCTCGTCACCGACATCCAGGGAGCTGCCATCTTCCCACTCGTTGATGGGGATCAAGCCCTCGCTCTTGAGGCCCACGTCCACGACCACGTCGTCGCCCGCCCGGCCGACGATGTGCCCGGTCAGAATCGTGCCGGGGGTGAAGTCCTGGTCGTTTCCCTGGGTCATCCCACCGACTGCGTCGAAGTCTCCGTCGCTCGACAACACCGTTGCCAGTTCCGTATCGATTCCGATCCCCTGCCGGTCCAACTCGTCAATAAGAATGTGATCTACCATCGAATCCTGTTTCTACCCCAGGCCTGTCAGGTGCGTTCGTGCGCGTTGCGTTGTGGAGCAAGCCGCTCTGCGCATGCGTGACCTTCAACAGTACATAAGATTGCACGGGCACCGGCCGCTCCGGATGCCGAACGTCCGGCATCGATAGCGGAGGCGACGATGAAAACGGGCCCTCTTGGTTCAATATCGTGTGCATGCGCATCGCGAGCGATTCGCATGGTTTCCAGTCGAAGATCGGATCGGATGTTCAAGGCAAAAGATAGTGTTTTCAGGGTGCGTATCAACAAACGCTGACTTTGTGAACGCCGCGACGACGCTTTCGGTTGATAAGCTGGCGCCCGGTATGCGTACGCATTCGGGCACGAAAGCCCTGTTTGCGTGCTCGTTTGATCTTACTGTTCCTTCTTGGATAGTGCATCAGGTTCGTTCCTGCCTAATTCCCCTTCAGGTCTTGCGGCCGGGTCCGGTACGTCCGGCCCCTATGATCGTTGCAAGTCTAACAACCCGCTCGACTTCAAGCAACCTCACCTAGGGCAGCACCTCAGCAACAACCTCGCCCGAAACCCGTTTGTGTTTCGCAACCGGGAAAACCGCGCGCGAACCCGGCCAACCGCTACAAGGGCTACCAGGAGACCCGACCGGAAACGGCACTTGCAGGCCCAGGAACCGGGGTTTTCGCGCTCATCGGATTCAGCCTGGTAATACCCAGGTGTTGCCATCGGGCACGTCCATTCCTACACTACTGCTCCGTGATCCTCAACTTCGAGGCTGGAATGCCGGGGGCGAAGCTCCCGCTGGGCCGGCGGGACCGGCTGGAAGCCGACTTCAGCATCGGCTCACCAGGAGGCTCGCCCTACGGAGGCCGCTGACATGGCAAGAATCTTGATCGCCGAGGATGAGGCCGACATGGCCATGGGACTGCGGGACAACCTGCAATTCGAGGGCTACGACGTCGTGGTGGCTAATGACGGACAGGCGGCCCTTCAGGCAGCGATGACCCAGAATCCTGACCTGGTTCTCCTGGACATCATGATGCCCAAGATGGACGGGCTGGAGGTCTGCAAGCGGATTCGACAGGCCGGCTTTATCATTCCGATTCTCATGCTGACCGCCAAGGGCCAGGAAATCGATGTCGTTCGAGGGCTCGAAGTCGGAGCCGACGACTATATCACCAAACCGTTCAGCATCCGTGAGCTCCTGGCGCGGATCAAGGCTGCACTGCGGCGGACCGAGGTCGGCAAGGGATTGCCCCGTACCATCTCGATCGGTGATGCCACGGTCGATCTGGTCAAGGGTCGGGTCGATCGCGGCGATCAGGTCCACAACCTTGGGCACTTCGAGTTGGAAATCCTCAAAATGCTGATTGAGAACGCTGAGCAACCCGTCGAACGCAACAAGCTGCTTGACGTGATCTGGGGCCTCGAGGGGTTCCCCGTCACCCGAACGGTGGATAACCACATCGTCAGCCTTCGCCGCAAGATCGAGCCGGACCCGAAGAACCCCCGTCACATCGTGACCGTGCACAGCATCGGCTATCGATTCCTTCCCTAAGTGCGTGTTCAATTAGGTCATTACAAACCGAGCCGCAACCGTAAGGGAGCGGTTCTTGTTCGCGAAACCGGACCGCTTCCTCACGGGCGCGGCTCTGAAAAGGACTTCTCTTACACGCTCAAAGCACGCTCGTGCGGAAGCTTTCGCGGTGTTATACGCCCAGCTCTCGAATCGGGATCACCGACTTCAAGTCGTCAGCGGTAGAACCGTTGCGGATTGGCCAACGTCCAAGGGAGGGCGTTCCTCACGGCGTTGACGCTTCAACCGCATTCGATATATTCGGGCCGAATCATCGTTGTTCCCGGTGCGTCGGAAACCTTGAAGAGCGCCGGTTGATCTCGAACGAACCGGCAAGGATGGATGGATACTCATGGGTTCGATTCTCTGCGAGCATTGTGCGGCTGCTTGTTGCCGGTATATAGCTCTTCCGATCGACAAGCCGGTCAAGCCGCGCGACTACGGCGACATCTGCTGGTATCTGATGCATAAGGATATCTCGGTCTTTGTGGAGGAGGGTGACTGGTACATTCAGTTCCAAACCACATGCAAGAACCTGGGGCCGGACAACCGCTGCATGATTTATGAACAGAGACCTGAAATCTGTCGAGAGTACGAGCCGGGATCCTGTGATTACGCCGGCGGCGGCTACGGCTACGATCAACTCTTTACCCATCCGACACAGGTCGAGGATTACTACGAGAAAAAAACGGGTAAAAAGCTCCGCGCGGTCGATCGGAACGGCTCACCTCGTCGAGCACGCGTCCTCAAGTCGAGCTAACGCGACAGGCATGCACCGGGCGCCATCGGCCAGGGGATAAGCGCACCGCGCAGGTTCTACGAGCGGCGTCCACGGCGATAGGGTAGAGGTGTATCTCGGGCTACGAGGCTTGAAAAAGCCCACGATCCGATCCGGGTCGGCACATGCAAACCGCTTGCGATTCCACACTTTGCGCTCTTGGCCCACGTCACCAACGCGGATAGACTTCTTGTGGAGGTCGATGCCGACAAAGTTCATGGCCTGCTCCTTGTGTGGAAGCTGAAGGAATCCAAGTCAATCCAACCGTTCGTCACGAACCCAAGGCACCGTGAACCGGGTTGCCCTCCTGTTTCATAGCTTCAGGTTGCGAAAGCAGCGTTGCAGCGCGAAGAACATGTTGGCGAAGGTAGACGCGTCAGACGATGGTGGCGTATGAGTTCGCAGGATACGATCACACTCACTGGATCCGCCACGGGGGACACACCCGTGGGCGAGGTCACCATTCCGCGCGAACTCGGTCCCGTCCGACTTCTGCGGGAAATCGGACGAGGGGGAATGGGTGTCGTCTACCTCGGGCGGCATCAGATGCTCGATCGAGATGTCGCGGTCAAGTTCCTACTCAACGCCGTGGCCGGGCCCGATGATCCTGGTTTTGCACGTTTCCTCGAGGGCGCCCGCGCCGCGGCACGGCTGGAACATCCAGGGCTTACCACCATCCACCACGCCGACATGGTCGATGGTATTCCGTACCTGGTGATGCAGTACATCGACGGTCCCACACTGAGCGACGTGTTGAAACAAACGGGACCGCTCAGCTTATCCGCATTGTTCGCCGTTCTCGACGCGGTCTCGGAGGCCATCGGCGAGCTGCACGATCGCGGAATTATCCACCGCGACATCAAGCCGAGCAACGTATTGCTATCCCACGACGGGCGGGTTGTCGTCACCGATTTCGGGTTGGCACTCGCGCGGCCAATGGGACAACGGGGTCCCTCCTCGGCGGGGTTAGCCGGGACGCCCGCATACATGGCCCCGGAAATGTTCACCGGCGAGGTTTCGCTACGGAGCGACGTGTATGCCCTCGGGATCATGACGTTTGAGCTGCTAACCGGCGAGTTGCCGTTCACCGGAACGCTCGAGGAAGTTCGGCAAAAACACCTCCATGAGCCGATGCGGCTTGAGCCACTTCAGCGACGCCGCCTTGATCCTGCGATGATCGAGGTGCTGCAGCGAGCCACGCACAAGAATGCGATGTTCCGCTACAAGAGCGCTCAACATTTCCGAAGTGCGCTGAAACCCGGCATCATGACCGACGAGTTGTTGCAAGAGGGGGTGGCCGACCTGCAGAGATTGGTGTCCCAGGCGCTTGACGGAGGACCGCACGCAACGACCACGGGAGCCGCCGGGACAACGCCCACCAGTACGTATTTCGATCGATTGGGCGAAATCGCCGAGGAAAAGCGGGCCACGCGAGAGCTTTCAGACAAAGAGAGCACACACAAATCCGCGCAAGGAGATCGAGAGGCAGCGCCGCCCCTTTCACTCGCGGACGAACCCGTTGGCCCAGGAGCGATCCCCGCCGGCCGACCTACACCCGCTGCCGCCCGGGACGCCGATGTGCCCTGCACACACTGTGGCTACAACCTCCGAGGCCTTGCAGAGGGGGGCCGTTGTCCCGAGTGCGGAACCGCAATTGCGCAATCTTCACACGGCAATTTGCTGTCGGCGGCCGATCCCGCTTGGCTTAAGCGTGTAGCTCGAGGGCAGATGCTGATCGCTTCAGCATGCATGATGCTGGGGATGGGGGGATTTACAAGGGTTAAGAGCGGCATTATTGACTTAGAGCCTATCCCAAAAACAGTCCTGACGCCTGATAGGCGATGCAGCCGAGGGTTAGATGCAGCATGCCCGTGTAATTCTCCGGTTTCT
>JADFMZ010000145.1 GCA_022563615.1 Planctomycetota bacterium | reverse complement strand
GCCCATAAGTGGGGGATGGCCTCGGCTCAGGTCGGCCGGCGGGTTCCTACTTGACCGGACCGCCTGTTCTCTTCGACAATCAAAGGCATGAGTATTGCAGACGACCAGGCTGTCGCAGAGTTGATCGCATTAGCCAGGCGAGAGGATTTGGGTCCGGCGGATATCACCGCGAGCCTGATCGGCGATCCAAACGCGGGGGCGACGTTTCGGCTGATGGCCAAACAGCCCGGCGTCTTCGCCGGATGTGAGGTGGCCCCGGCCATCGTCCATGCCTACGACCCCTCGATCGAGATTGCCTGGACCGATGCTGCGCGCGACGGGTTTACGATCGAGTCAGCGCCGCTCGAACTTGCGCTGCTGCACGGGCCGCTCGGGTCGCTTCTTTCAGCCGAGCGGGTGTTGCTCAACTTTTTACAGCATCTTTCCGGCGTGGCCACGTTAACGCGCGCGTTCGTGGACGCCGTGGAGGGCACGAACGCGAAAATCCTCGACACGCGCAAGACGACTCCCGGCTGGCGCACGCTGGAAAAATACGCGGTTCGTTGTGGCGGGGGAACCAATCATCGACAAGGCCTGTTCGACGCCGTGCTGATTAAGGACAATCACCTTTCGGGTGTCGAGCGGCAGCGCCTGGCCGGCACGATCTTCGACATGCTCAATCGCCTCGCTTCGTCCGACGCGAAGCCGGCCATGGTCGAGATCGAGGCGGGCTCCTTAGCCGAGGTCGAAAACCTGCTCAAAGTGATGGGGATTGATGTCATCCTGCTGGACAACTTCTCGCTCGATGAGCTGCGTGAGGCGGTTCAACTTCGCAAAGACTGCGGGCTGTGTGACAAGATCGCCCTGGAGGCTTCGGGAGGCATCCAGCTCAACAACGTGCGCGACGTGGCGCGGACGGGCGTCGATCGCATTTCCATCGGGGCCTTGACCCACTCCGCCGCGGCGCTCGATCTGTCGATGGAGCGGGTGTGATGCTCACGAGCGGGGCCTTCGGCTACATGGCCGACTACATGTTGCTGTGGGTTCTGTACCTCTCGCTGCTGGTGCACGCTTGGTGCTTCTTTCGATGCTTTCCGAAAAAAAGATTCCCAAAGATGAGGTTGGTGCTGGGCAATGCGCTTGTATTTTTCTGCATGACAGGCATGGTCGCGATAGCGGCTGAAAGCTATCTGCGATTTGTCGCCGTCGAAACAGACCCCTTCGGCCTGTCGCTGCCCGCGCGACGCTGGTTCGTCCTTCATACGACGCTCAACTCGCTCGGATACCGCGACAAGGAGTGGTCCACCGACAAGCCGCCCGGTGTTCGACGCATCGCGTTTCTCGGTGACTCATTCACCTATGGTTGGGGAATCAAAGACCCACAAGAGCGATTCACGGAACGTCTACAAACGATGTTCAACCGGCGACATCAAAGCCACGACCGTGAGGGAGCGGACACCACTACCGGTCTGCCTGGTGAACGGCATGGGACGAGCTCGACGGCCGATCCGTACGGCGGCAGCGAACGAGCGGGCAACGCCCAACTCGTCGAGGTTATGAACGCCTCCAAGCCCGGATGGGACACCGGCGCCCAGATACAACCGATGATCGACCTGATCGCAGGCTATGACGTGGATGAGATTGTGCTCTGCTACGTCCCCAACGACATCGAGAAACTGCTGCCGATCAGCGAGGATTTCAACCCGATCCTGCCGCCGCAGCCGCGATGGTTCAACCCGGAAAGCTCCTGCCTGCTCGATCATCTGTACCGGCGACTGTATGTGCCTCGGGTGGCGACGGTGCGAGGCTATCACGACTGGCTGGCTGCAGGGTTTGCCGATCAAGCGATCTGGCGTCAACATCAGCGACAGCTGGGCGCTATAATGCGACTCTGTCGGGAGCACGACGTGACCCTGCGCGTCGTGTTGCTTCCGTTTCTTCGTACCGCCGGTCCACAGTATCAGCCGGAGCGGTTGCACAAGAACGTACGCCGGTTTTTTCAATCCAACGACGTTGCGGTCGTCGATCTGCTGCCCGTGATTGCCGACGCCGATCCATCCGACCTGACAGTCAACGCCCGAGACGCCCACCCCAACGAGCGCGCTCACGCCCTGTTCGCCCAGGCGATCTGGCAAGCCTTCTACGCGCAGCCGACACCCTAGAGCGGATTATTCATGGTGGGTGATGGGGCGGATGTGAGTTGCGGCGTAGTGGTGGGCGCGGCGTCTTGGGCGCCAGCAAGTCCGTAGGGTGCAAGTAACGCCCGGTCTTGATAGAAGATCAAATCGGAGGGCAGGCTGATGAGCACATCAACCGCAAATATCGTATTGGTAAGCACTTTTGAAACTGAGGGTGCTGGGTCTCGAACCCAGGACCTACGGCTTAAAAGGCCGTTGCTCTACCACTGAGCTACACCCTCGACGGCGGGCTGCCTGTTCTCCGATCGCCCGGCCATCATAGCCCGGTTCAGAAACGGGTCAAACGAGGGTTGCCGGGGACAACCTTTCGCGGTTCGTATTTATCACGATCCTGACGACGCTTTGAGTGTTCTTCCGCCAACCATCGTGTTGAGTGTGGATGCGTTCCTGCGCGAAACGGCTCTGATAGCGGCGATCCTTCCTCAAAGAAACAAGTTCCCACTCGTGGTTTCGCGGGCGCGTGTGCCGCGATATACTCGCCGAAAGTCAACGAGGTTGTGCTCCTTTGGTTGATGGCGAGGGCTAGAGCAAGCTCTATTTTTCTGTAGCGGTCCAACGACCGTGTTTTCCGGAAGATTTCCCCGGAATGGCGATACACAATCAATGATAACACTGTAACAAGTTCCGCGTAGCCCTTCTTACAAGGATGATTCGGTCCCGTGAAGCTGCATTCAAATTCGGAGAGTTAATCGTTGGCACGCCCACTCGATAGATCGTCGCAGCGCACGTCCTCGGGCCGGTTCAATATGAACCGCGCTCAGGTCGTTGATGAGAACTTTACCGAGTTCGTGCGAGACCGGGGCGCCGAACAAGCAAACACACCCCGCCTGGGCGAGGGCGACCCGATCGTGCCGGACAGTTCAGCTACCTGTCGGGACATCATCGAGATGTTTGAGTCGCAAATCGTCGCACGGCACCAGGATATCGCTGCGCGGCAGATGCGGGCGCGTCAGGAAGGCTTTTATACGATCAGCAGCGCCGGCCACGAGGGCAACGCCGCCCTTGGCCGCGTCACCCGACACACCGATATGGCTTTCCTTCACTACCGCTCCGGGGCGTTCATGGCTGAGCGGGCGCGGAAACAGCCTCAAATCGACTCAATTCGAGACACGATGTTGTCGATCGCCGCCAGTAAGGAAGATCCGATCGCCGGCGGTCGCCATAAGGTGTGGGGCAGTGTTGAGTTGTGCGTTCCTCCGCAAACGAGCACCATCGCCAGTCACCTGCCCAAGGCCGTTGGCGCGGCCGTGGCGATCGTGAAGGCCGGGCGGTTCGCAAGGCCGTCGCAGCCTCCGTCCGACAGCATCGTAATATGCTCGTTCGGCGACGCCTCGGTCAATCATGCCACTGCCCAGACTGCCTTCAATGCCGCCCTGCACGCAGCCTATCAACGATTGCCCGTTCCCATTCTTTGGGTCTGCGAGGACAACGGCATCGGCATCAGCGTGGAAACACCCTCAGGTTGGATTGAGGAAAACTACAGTCAACGATTTGGCCTGAAGTATTTCGCGGGCAATGGCTTGGACCTGGTCGATGCCTATCGAGCCACGGTCGAGGCTGTTGATGACTGCCGCAAACGGCGCCGGCCCGTCTTTCTTCATTTGAAAATGGTCCGACTGCTCGGACATGCCGGCAGTGACGCCGAAACCGAATATCGATCCTGGAAGCAGATCCATGCAGCAGAAGCGAAGGATCCACTGCTTTCCACGGCCCGACTGGTAATCGAATCCGGCGCCATGACAGCCGATGAAGTTCTTGATCTCTATGAGGACGTACGGCGGCGCGTTCGGCAGGACGTCAACGACGCCGTAAGTACGGAGAAACTCACCGCGGCGGCGGAGATCATCAAGCCGCTGGCGCCACTGAGTCCGGACAAGGTTCAGGCTGAGGCGGGTCGATCGCCGCCGCACGACGAACGCGTCCGCGTATTTGGTGGATTGGAGGAACTGCCGGAGCGCGCCGCGCCGCGGCACATGGCTGTCCTTTTGAATCATGCGCTTTGTGACCTGCTCATCCAGTATCCCGAGGCGCTTGTGTTCGGAGAGGATGTAGCCAAAAAAGGCGGTGTATACCATGTAACTACCGGCCTTACGGAGAAGTTCGGCGCGGGGCGCGTATTCAATACGATATTGGACGAAACCTCCATTCTGGGTCTAGCCATCGGCGCAGGCCATATGGGAATGCTGCCAATCCCCGAAATCCAGTACCTGGCCTATTACCATAATGCGCAGGACCAGATTCGCGGCGAAGCCTGCTCACTACAATTCTTTTCCAACGATCAATTTCGTAATCCCATGGTCATTCGCATTGCCGGATGGGCCTATCAGAAGGGATTTGGCGGGCACTTTCACAACGATAACAGCATTACGGCGCTGCGGGATGTTCCCGGTCTGATTATTGCGACGCCATCGCGCGGTGACGACGCGGTGAAGATGCTGCGGACCTGTCTGGCCATGGCCAGGATCGACGGGAGAGTCATTGCATTCATTGAACCCATCGCCCGGTACATGACCAAAGACTTGTACGTCCCGAAGGACCAGGAATGGTCATTTGCCTACCCGGCGCCGGGCCAAACCATCCGATTCGGCGAAGCTGCTGTCTACCACGAAGATGCCGGTGACGTCACCATTCTTACGTTTGCCAACGGCACTTACATGTCTCTGCGTGCTGCCCGCACCCTTCAGCGCAAGAACGGTATCGCGGCCCGAGTGGTGGATCTTCGATGGCTCAATCCGCTGAATGAAGAGATAATCGTCAAGGAAGCGTTGGCTACGGGAAGAGTGCTTGTCGTGGACGAGGGGCGACGCACCGGCGGCATCAGTGAGGCCATTCTCGCCCTGTTGTATGAGAAATGCGGCCGCGACGTGCGGGCTGCGCGACTGACCGCCGATGACACCTACATTCCACTGGGGCCTGCTGCGGACTGCGTTCTCCCTACTGAGGATGATATTGTCGATCACACGATCAAGCTTGTGCGTGAGAAGTGATTCAGGGCAATTGTCGATGAATGAAGCTTGGGGGTCGGCGGATCGTCGCTGGACTGACTACCCCGCATTGTGCTGTTGACGCTGATAACCCAGACCGAGAGTGACAATGCGCTGGATCAGTTCTTCATATCTGATTCCCATCTTGTGGGCTGATTCCGCAAAGTCCTCACCATACGCGAGGTCGGGTCTGGGGTTGGATTCCAGCAAATAGATGCCGCCGTCGGGCGCAAGGCGAAAATCCATGCGTGCATAACCGCTTTGTCCCAGAATGCGATAAACGCGCTTTGAAATTCGCGCAATGCGCTCGGGAACGCCGCGTGGCAGGTTCGTGGCGGCCCGCGTCTTCAGGCCGATCTTGGTTTGGTAGTTGAGATCCCATTTAATCTTGGATGTTGCAATTCGAGGGGCGCTATCCGGAAGTCGGGGGAAAAACATTTCCCAGATTGGCAGCGTCTGCAAATGTCTATTCCCTATCACTCCCACATAGAGTTCGCGCCCGTCGATGTATTCCTCCACGATGGCATCGGTGCGAATCCGGTCGTGAATGTATTCGACTCGCTCCTTAAGCTTGCGGTCGCCCCGGACAATGGAGGCCTGCGATATCCCGACGGAACCATGATCCGTATCCGATTTTACAATCAGCGGAAAAGAGAGGTGCTTGGGCCGTTGGATGGATTGCTCACGCGGAAACACCTGAAACCGGGGCATGGGAATGTCATGATAACTCAGCAGCTTTTTCGCAAGCGCCTTGTTGTATGCGAAAGACAATCCCAGAGGATTGCATCCCGTATAGGGTTGTTTCAGAAGTTCAAAATACGCGAGGATATAGGGAATGTGGGTGGCCTGGCCGTTGAATTCCTCAAGGAGATTGAATACGATATGGGGTTTCCAATCGCGAAGGGTTTGTCCGATCGGATCCAGTTCGTTGCACACCCCTAAGATTAGGGACTCGTGCCCAAGCTCTTCGAGAGTGAAAAGCACGTCATACTCAGTCTTCCAGGGCGCCATGTCCTTGTCCGTAAGCCCCTCAATACTGTCGGGGGGAATCAAGGCTTCGTGCATGAGAGCAAGGACACGCAGTTTTTTCATAGGAAAATCCGATGACGCCCGCTGTGCAAATAGTTCATCGTCTGGACCGTCAAGAAAACGGAGGCCTCCAGCTTCGTTTGCTCCGATACGCCGTCCACTCTTAGCTTGAGTTCGCGGCTTCTGGAAATCAACTCGCGCAGAACTTGATCGATCGTATACTGGTATTGGCCCGTCCAGCGCGCAACGAGAGAGCGGATCTCCGGGCGGATGCGCCGTAGGAAACCGGCGGCCGATTCGGAGACGCTGGGGTCAGCCGTTTCGGAAAACAGGCGCCGCAGATCCCGGTCGTAGAAATCGGGAAACTCCGTACCGTAGCGGGCTCGTTTCCGGGTATAGAAGTCCTGTAGTGTGATCCGCAATTGTCGAAGGGGATCCACCCGTTCCCGCGTAGTGACCGGCGGTCGGCGTCCGGCGATCTGGCGCATCAAGGCATCGACGTATTCGAGCTTCTTGAACGCCGGCCAACCCCGATAGCGTTTTTCCCAATTCGAGTCCGGCGTGAGCCACACAGCGAAGGTCTCCGCGAAATCCTCACACGGGTGGCCCTGGGCATACCAGTAGTCCAGGTGGAGCACGAACCGCTTGCTATAGGGCCGAGGCTGGTAATACTTCGGGTACGGTTGGGAGGCCCTTCCGAAAACCTCACGCCATGTTCTCCTTCGGCGAAGTCGATATGCGTTGTCGATGGCGTGCCCGACTTCGTGACGGAGCAAGCGCATGAACCACGCTTCGCTGCCGCCTTCCACTTCCAGCATCTGCCTGTCTTCCAGCTTCATCAGGCGCGGATGGGCCAGGTAAAACGGAATCGCAATACCGGGCACGCCGTCGGGCGAAAACCACTCGCTGGACAGCCATGTGTGGGGTCGAAAGCCGATATTCTTTGCGCGCAGCTCCGCGTGGACGCCGGCAATACGCTTGGCGATCGGGGTTCCTCGAATAGAAACTCCCAGGTCGCACAGACGAACCTTCAGTAGTTCCTCGTCCGTATAGTGAACCCAGGCTGGGTTGGTCGAAGTTGAAGGCCAATGGGATGGACGCGATTTCACGCTCACAGAGCGCTTCATCCCTCGAAGAGGAGAACGTGTCTTAAGCATTCCACTTTGTTCCGGACCGCCGACGGCAAGCCCGCTCGATCCGGGAAGGGCCATTTGGGGTTCCAACGGGCCAAGATCCCGCATGAGCGAATCGCCAGGAAATCGCACAAACTCCCTTGCGATTCTCTGCCATGCTCTCGCGCATCGATCCGAAATCGTCGTCGCAACGCGTCTGAATCGCGCACGGACATTATCGTCTCCTGGAAAGAAGTCAAGCGGATTCGCGGTCGCGGGATAGCCGGCTTCCTCCCAACTTGGCGCGAATG
>JADFMZ010000451.1 GCA_022563615.1 Planctomycetota bacterium | reverse complement strand
ACAACTTCATCGAGGGCGGCATCAACCGCGTGATCCTGGCTACCGACGGCGATTTCAACGTCGGCGTTACCGATCAGGGCAGCCTGGTTGGTCTGGTCGAAGAGAAAGCCAAGAGCGGCGTGTTCCTCACCGTGCTCGGTTTCGGTATGGGTAACTACAACGACTCGACGCTGGAAAAGCTGGCGGACAAGGGCAACGGAAACTACGCCTACATCGACACGCTCAACGAGGCCCGCAAGGTGCTGGTCGAGCAGATCGGCGGGACGCTGGTGACCATCGCCAAAGACGTCAAGTTTCAGATTGAGTTCAACCCGGCTGAGGTGACGGCCTATCGGTTGATCGGCTACGAAAACCGTATGCTGGCCGCCCAGGACTTCAACGACGACACCAAAGACGCGGGCGAGATCGGCGCCGGCCATACCGTCACCGCACTCTATGAAATCGTCCCGGCGGGGGTGGAGATCGACGTGCCGGATGTCGATCCGCTGAAGTATCAGGCATCGATCGCAGAGACGGCATCGACGGACGGAACATCGCGCGGGCTTTCGCCTGCGGCGCAGACGGGCGAGCTGATGACGGTCAAGCTGCGGTACAAGGAGCCCGACGGGGACACCAGCCGGTTGATCGAGGTTGCAGTCACGGACGCAGGTTTGACATTGGCTGATGCCTCGGAGGATTTCGCATTCGCCGCCGCCGTCGCGTCGTTCGGAATGCTGCTACGCGGGTCGCAGTACATCCCCGATCTGACCTATGAGGCTGTCGCCGAGCTTGCAGAGTCCTCTCTCGGCGAAGACGCGCAAGGCTATCGAGCGGAGTTCGTCGATCTGGTCGATCGGGCGATCGAGCTTCAACCCGACGCGCCGTAGTGCTCCGCCAACCTGGAACTTTCAGGTTTCATCGGGAGGGCGAGGCTCCCGCCGAGCCGCGCTCGTAAAGAAGCGGTTCTTCCGCCGTTTCGACATTCCCCTGCGCCTGCCCTCCACGTTCAAAATGCCTTCTTGAAGCAAGTTCTTATGGACCACGTCGATCAGCGTACGAAAATACTATTTCCGCAGCGCTGCGGCGATATCGGGGATCATGTCGGCGACGAACTTGGTCTGAAAGGTGAGCGTCGGATCCTGGAGCCTTTCGGCCAGCGTGACTTTTTCATCCATCGGGAGGCGATTCGCGTGCAGCGTGGTCAGCACTCGGATGACCATGAACAGGTCTTCCTTCGATCGACCCGGCGGGACCGCCGTTGTGGTCAGATACGTCAGGAAACGGTCCGAGGGGTTTTCCAGCTCGGCAGCGCCGGCCAGCGTGCCCCCTGACATCATAGATTGGCCGCCGAGGCAGGTATTGGACGGCAGCATCTTCCCTTCCCACACAATGTACGTCCCAAAGCCCTGCAACAGGTCGGCCAGGCGCCCCAGGTCCATGAAGTTCCACGACGAGACGTCGTGATTGATGTCGCAACTGTAATCCCCATGCGGGGGAGTGCATGTAAGTTGGAAGCAGCAGTAGATCCATTGCCATACGTCGCTGTCGGGTTCCCCCTGCATTCCCTGTTGGGCAAGGCCGTCGGCACTGGAATCCGAGGGAAGCGATGCATACGAAACGACACTGGAACCACTGACGTCACCCAGATACGTGATCGTGGTCCATTGTCCGGCGGAGATTGGGCGCTCGAGCAGAATGTCGTACACCCCGGGCGAACCCTCCGTGACGCTTAGGATGCGATTGGGGTCGAGCGCCGGCGTCCCTTGTTGCACTTCTTCGATTCCCGTCTCACATAAGTCCCAGCAAGCCAAAAGTGCGGAACCGCTTAGACCAATGTCGATGGTGATCGGCTCCGGACCGCCGGTATAGGTGTTGGGACTTCCGATCCCCTGACGGACTGCGACCGAGTTGTCGTCAATCGGATGAGGCACCCGCGCATCGAGCGTGCCGGCGGCAGGAATAGCGACAATGATCGAGGCATTCGAGCACTCACACTCGTCGGGGATTCCGTTTTGGTTGTCGTCCCGGCTGGTTGAAGCGGCGATGTCGCAGGAATCCTCCAGTCCGTTGTTGTTGCAATCCTCCCCAAGGGACACTTGGCAGGTTCCGGACACGCAGGTGTCGGCCCCGGGGCAGGTCATCACGTCGCTGATGGTGGGCGCGCCGTCCTCGGCCAGCCCTATCTCGATCAGCTCCGCGTGGAGCGCGGGCAAGTCCTCGTTGTGCACCCAGCGCAGCA
>JADFMZ010000144.1 GCA_022563615.1 Planctomycetota bacterium | reverse complement strand
CAGCGGCACCAATCACTGCACCAACGCCTAGCCCAACGACACAACCGCCAATGCCTGCACCAACGCCTAGCCCAACGACACAACCGCCAATGCCTGCACCAACGCCTAGCCCAACGACACAACCGCCAATCCCTGGGCCATCCACAGGCACTATCAAGGTACTTGTAACCGATGCTCCGGGCGATATCTTAGCACGGTGTTTCGTCCCGCGCCATCTTGCGTCCGAGTGGAGCCCGCTGTGAGCGTTGCTGAAACATGGAGGTTTCTTCCGTGAAGCGGAACAGCATAATGGCGGTCGTTGTCCTTGTGACTCTGACCTCCGATGGTCTTGTGGGCCGTGCTGACCAAGTCTTGCTCGCCACGAGAGCGGTACGAGGAACGAGCGGCGCCAGTCAAATCATTGATACACCACAATGGCCGGTCTTGTACTACCGTGATGATACCGATTTCTTAGATCGCACCATTATCTTCGAGGATTTTGTACTAGAAGGCGATTATCCGGTCACGATCCACAACACCGTATCTTCGGTCAACGACCCCGACTTCGACCGGTTCGCTGACTTCTTGACTGACGGCATCAGCCAGCTGATGTGGACGGGCGCATGGACCGCGAATAATCGGTGGGGCTTTGCTGGAGGAAGCGGCGGGCCTGAGCCTCTTATTCTTGACGCCCGTGTTCCGTTGTTTGGTCCGGACCTGATAGGATACGAAATAGACTATATTGTGCAGAACCTGACAGTGAACCTCGAATCTCCCGGACGAGACTTCAATGACAACGGGGTTTGGACGGACTTTCATGTCGACGGCGTTTATGAATTCTGGGGGAGCCCCATCCCCGAACCCGCTACGCTCTTGCTTCTTGCGCTCGGGTCGGTTGCCCTTCTGAGGCGTCGAGCGTAAATCATTCGGTTTGGCGGATGAACCCCGCTCTACCGAATAGGCCACCGCGTCCGGTATTACGTCATCCTCGCATCGTCATCGTGTGGCCGGTGCCCCTCCGTGTTGTCGATATTCCTCGATGGCGCGATGCTTACCCCTCCTGATTCGGGATATCGTAAATTAGGCCTATAGGAGCCCTGTCTATGGAAACGACCGATATCTGCAGACTGAATCGCGACGTGCTGGCTAAGATGCTCGCTGATCGAGCGGCTGCCGAACCGCACAGCCACGCCGACGGGAAGCGACTCACCGCCCGCTGGCCCTTTCCCGGCACCGTCGAGCTATGGGCGCCCGAGAACACCGGCCGCGAATGGTATGCCCTGGCAACGTCAATCAATCTCAGCACCTCGGGCATCGGTCTGCATTGTGACGAACCGCTCGAGCCGGATGAGGAATTGGAAATCGCCATTCACGAGCCGGAGATGAGCTTCCACGGCCGCGCCGTCGTCCGCCATTGCACCGAAATGGAAGGCGGGGCGTTCATGGTCGGAATGCAGTTTCTCTACGAAGACGAATAGCGCCCAAACCGTCGCGATAATCTAAGAGCTTCTAACAAGACCGAGCCGCAGGCATTTTAGAAAAAGCCTGCGCGAACGCGGAGGGTCGTGGGCGCTCCGAAACACTCATTGTCAAACGGTCCAAACCACGTCTCGAAATGTACTCGCGGCTGCTGCCCTGCGCCTACTGCGTAGCCACAGGATCAGGTGCAAGAATTGGGAAGTAGCCTTCGGCGTCGGTAGTTTTTTGTTCACCAAAGCGAAAGAGTCGGGCGCTGTTGAACAGCACAACCGCCGTAGCTACGGTGTGTGCCATCGCGGCGGTGACGGGCTTCAAGGGGCCCCAAATCGCCAGAGTCATCGTAGCCACGATAAAGATCACGCCGAACAAAATGTTTTGCCATACCACGCGCGTGGTGGCGCGCGAAAGGCGAATCAGGAAGGGCAACCGACTCAAATCGTTGTTCATCAATGCAATCGATGCGGAATTGATGGCTACGTCACTGCCGGCAGCGCCCATGGCGATACCCAGGTCGCTGGCGGCGAGCATCGGCGCGTCGTTGACGCCGTCTCCCACGACGGCTACGCGGTGCCCGCGCCGCTGCAGGTCAGCCACCATTTCCAGCTTCTGTTCGGGTAGGACTTCAGCCTGAACTTCCGTGCAGCCCATTTCACTCCCGACGCGACGGGCGACCGACCATTTGTCGCCGGTCACCATGGTCACGTTGTGAATGTTCAATTTCCGAAGTTCGTCAATCGCGGCTCGCGCCTCGGGCCTGGTGCGATCTTCCAGCCCCACCCAGCCGAGACATTTCTCGTTGCGAGCCACGTAGAGCAGACTGACGCCCTCGGGCTCGGCAAACGCGGGATCGCTGAGGATCGCCATATCGACGCCCTGATCGGCCAGCCATGTGCTTCGCCCAACCATGACGCGGTCCTGACCGATCCGGGCCGACACGCCACGGCCGACAATTTCCTTGAACTCCTCGGGATGGGTCGGATCGATCTTCGCCTTGCGGGCGACTTCCTGCAGGGCCAGGGCGGAGGGATGTTTGCTGAGCTTCCCGGCGGACGCCGCAACGTACAGCAAATCGGCGCCATCAACCGCCGGAGCCGGTTTGATTTGCGTGACCGATAACTCCCCGGTCGTCAGGGTTCCGGTTTTGTCGAAGATCACCGCCGTTAAGGAACGGGCATATTCCAGGTGCACCACGTTCTTAATCAGGATGCCCAAGCGTGCAGCGCAGCTCAGGGCCGCCACCATGGCCGTGGGAGTCGCCAAGACCAGCGCGCATGGACACGCAATGATGAGCATCGTAATGGCCTTGTGGACACCCTCTTCCTTGTCCTCGGCAAAAAACCACACGACGGCCGCAAGCATGACCACCGTCGGCGTATACCAGCCCGCGTAGCGGTCAATCAGACGCATGACGGGGATGCGCGTCTTTTCGGCGCCGAGGATCAGTTCCTGCACGCGGCCCAGGGTCGTATCCTTGCCCGCTTTGGTCACGCGAATATCCAACGCGCCAATCAGGTTGTTCGTGCCGCTGAAGACGTCATCCCCCACACCTTTGTCGACCGGAAGCGACTCACCCGTGATGGTCGCCTGGTTGACGGTGGACTGACCGCCCACGACCCGCCCGTCGGCCGGAATGTTGTCACCGGGCCTTACGCGAATGGTCTCACCCGGTTTCAGATCCTTCGCCTCGATGGTTTCCTCGGACCCGTCGGGAAGGAGGCGCTGCGCCTTGGACGGCGTCAAACGCAGCAACGATTCGATCGAGGCCCGCGCCCCCAAGGCTGTTCGTGTCTCGATCAGGTTGGAGACCACCATGAAAAAGGCGATAATGCCGGCCTCTTGATACTCACCCACCGCCATCGCGGCGACGACCGCCAGCGCCACCAGTTCCTCCATGTGTGCGTGGCCTTGGACCAGGCACTTGATCGCGTGCCAGACCAGCGGAGCACCGAGCAGACTCGCCCCGATCAAGGCGATGATTTGGGAATAGGGAATCCGGAACGTGCCGTCGGCCCCGATAATGCCGTCGCCGGACTGAAACAAGGCCCCAGCCACGACCGGCAGCTCAACCACAAACGAACCGACCACGAGCATGCCGCCCACCAGGGTGCCGATCAGCAGTCCGCTAGCCTTGAGTGTTTCCGCCTCGATTTTCTTCAGATGGGCATGCGCCATGCAGTTTCGTTCCTAGATGCCACCCCTCCGCTGGAAGCCGGACGCGACGGCCTGGAAACCTTCGCTTGCCGTTCGCGAGGCTCGGGAACGCCGGGGGCTTCGCCGAGGGGTCTCAAAAAACACAACGAATCTCCGGACGGCAACGTGCGGCCGGTCCGGGATACTACGTTTCGGCACGTCGGGCGGTTCATCAGGAGCCCGGCCGTTCCGCGCCGACCATCGACCGGCAGGGACCGGACAAATCGTGATTTCCTCGCGGCCGAGGTTATCGCCGACTGCGATTGCTCCCGAAATTGTTTCCATAAATGATGTAGGCGTCGCCGGCATTGCGTCGCCGGCCCACTTCGGCGTCCGTTCCGGGCGCGTCGGGCCCCTGCGGAAAGCTCTGGTCGATGAAGTCCGCCCGGGGATTGCCGATTGCGATGTCACCGAAACCGTCGGCATTGATATCCCCGATGAAAGCGACCGTCGTCGGGGCTGCTTCGTTCGGCCTACCCTTGACAAAGGGGCTCAGGAACACGATCCCGGGCAATTCCACCGAACCCACCGAAGCCAGGTTCCAGACCGTGTTGATCAGGTGCGTCCCGCCGAACACGAGGTACACGACGCCGAGCCGTTCTCGTCCGGCGTCGTCCAGCCGCGTCTCCCCCGGCACGGCGATCAGCAGGTCGCCGAATCCATCCTGATTGAAGTCGCCGGCGGAACTGATGTCGACGCCGGCCCGATGCCCCGCGGCGCTGCCGAAGAAGACTGTTCCGGGAAGATCGCTGGTTGCAATCTGCGAGATATCACGATCGCCGTCGGTAAAGACGCCGCCGAAGATGATGCCGACAAAACCGTTGTCCACCAGATTCGCGCAACAATCGCCGCCCGTTCCGAACACGCAGTTTTCCGAAGGAGAGCACTCGTCGGACAGACAGCAGAACACACACCGATCATCGTCGTCGATATCCGTGTCGTTGTCGTAATCAAAGACCTTGCAGACATCGTCGGAAAAGACATCGTCACCGGCGCCGGTTCGACAACTGTTGAACGCGGACAGCGCCAAGTCGCTGGATGAGAGGGTTCCGTCGCGGTTGAAGTCTCCGGCGCAGGTCGAGCGGGTGACCCCGCCGAAATCGGTTCGCGGCGAGGAGATGAACACGTCGGCCTTCCGATCGCCGTTGACGTCCAGTCCCGTCGCCTGGCGCCAGCCGATCTGGTCGCCGCGCCGCACGCCGCGCACCCGGAGCATCGGCGCCCGAAGGACGGGGTCGTTGGCATGTCTCAACTGGAAGTCGCCGAGAATATTCCTTCCATACAGGATGTAGGCCGCGCCGGAATCAACCACCCCGGGCCGGTCGTTCAGGTAGGCCCCGCACAAAAGGTCGTCAATGCCGTCCTGGTTGAAATCGCCGGCGGATCGCGCTCCTCCGAGCCGATCGTCGATGGTCTCCGCGAAGACCTGGAAGGAATCGGCGGGGATATCGAGGTGGCGGAATTGGGGAGGATTCGTGCATCGCCCGAAGGGGGCGTGGATCTGCTGGTCCAGGAATGGAATCGACGAGCTTCCGTCCTGTTCCTCCCGCCACTCCGGCGCGTTGTAGTTCGTCCCGGGAATCACGATGATGCTGCCGCGAAAAACCGTGGACGCCCAATGGGTGCTCTGGAACCCGAACGTGTCAAACAGATCCTGCACGTGCCGTTCGTTGTTCGGCGCCGATATGAGAATCTCATCGAGCCCGTCGTTGTTTAGATCCCCGATCGAAGACACCGTCTGGCCGAACAACCCGTCGCGCGGGGGCTGATTCAGCAGGAGATGATCCTCAAAATCGAACGGGCCGGCCATGAAACGCGCACCGGCGATCCGCCCCAGCTCAGCCACGTCGTCGGCCCGAACGAAGATGCTCCCCGTGTCGTTGGAGGATAATCCGTCGGCATCCAGAATGAACGGTTCTTGCCCCACCAGCTCCAGGGCCACGGAGGTCGTATCGAGGCGCGGTCCTCTTGGCTCCAGTGGTGGCCGGTCGCTGTCGCGGTTCTCGCTGTTCACAATGACGGCCATCCCCGCAGCGGTCAGTTGTATGTCGAAGATGTCCTGAGCGTTGGTGTCGGTCCGGTTGTTGACCAATGGGTCCGGGTAGCATCCGAACGACCCTTGGAAGCGTAAACGGGTATAACTAATGCGCAGTTTCGGCCGGTCGGTCTGAATCTGGCTGTACTCACTCGAGCGCACCGACGTCCGATTGACCGCCTCGGCCGTACCCGCCACCATAATGAAATGCAACTCATTGTTGTCGAACGCCAACTGCCCGTCGATGAGGGCCGTTACAATCGTGGAAATGTCTACGGTCTGGATTCCGGCGGAACCACCGTCAAAGGTCAAGTTGCCGCCCAATAGCGCCTGGTCCAGAATGTAATCCACGTCGGGGATCGGGTCTCCACCGTTTTCAGCGAACGTAATGTACGTGGTTTGCTCGTTAAATTCGGTCAGCGTCCAATGCACGGTGGCCGGCCCCCCCGTGTTGAAAATACGTAACTCAAGGGTGGCGGTGACGGTGGAACTGTCGATTGTTGGGGACGTGTCCGGAAGTTCCGCAAGAATGTTCTTGAACTTGATTAAGGTCCACTCGCGTTCGCTGGCGCCCGCGTCCCGCCAACTGAGGTCGGTTGCGGAGCCGCCGTTGAACCCGGGCGCAGCGCTGCTGATCGTCAGGTCTTCAACCCCGCTGTACACAAGGGACGTGACCTTTGGATCGCCCTCTCCGACTTGAACAGTTACCTGTCCCCGTCGGATGACAACCTCAACGTCGATACCCAGTGACGGGCGTGTGGCCAGCAGCGCGACAACGATAGCACACGGATAAAGAAGGCATAGCTTCATCTCCCAGATTCCCTCGACAGGATTAGGGTCGTAATCGTAGCACGAACAGGCCCCGTTGTCAAGGTTGTCCGTTCCGCGCGAGGACCTGTGTTACCGGTCCGGCCTCGGCTAGAGTAAACCGCGCCGAAGTCTCTTGATGTACCTTTCCCGTCGTTTCGGATGTGCCATCGCGCAAAACGGCGCATTGAAATGCACGCTACGTTAGTGTCGATGCACTTCGCCCACCCCTCCAAGTAGGAGCCGAGTTGCCTCACACGTCTTTCAGCTTGTGCCCCATCTTGAGCTTCTTGGTTCTCAGGTAGTCGGTGTTGAATTCGTTGGGCGGGAACTCCAGCGGGATTTGCTCGGCGATTTTGATGCCGTAGACTTCGAGCCGGCTCACCTTCTTGGGGTTGTTGGTCAAGATGCGCAGTTGGCGAAGACCGAGATCACGTATGATATGCGCCCCAACGCCGTAATCTCGCCGGTCGGCAGGCAGTCCCAGCTTTTCGTTCGCCTCGACCGTATCCAGCCCCTGATCCTGCAACTCATAGGCACGCAACTTGTCGCGCAGCCCGATCCCGCGACCTTCTTGTCGCAGGTAAACGATAGCACCCTTGCCCTCCGCTTGAATCCTGCACATGGCCGATCGCAACTGCTCGCCGCAATCGCAACGGATCGAATGAAACACGTGTCCCGTCATGCACTCCGATTCGACACGTATCAGCACCGGCTCCTCGTGGACGATGGGGTTGCCCCGGGCATCGAGCACGCCGACGCCGCCGCAGCAAAGAGCCAAGTGCGGCTCCACATCAATCGGCGAGCCATACTCTATAAGCGTGAACTCTCCGAACTCCGTCGGCAACTTGGTCGTCACGCCGCGCTTGACGAATGACTCGCGCTGCATGCGGTGCTCGATCACATCCGCCACCGTGTACATGCGAATATCGTGTTCCACGGCGAACTTGCGCAAATCCGGCACTCGCGCCATGCTGCCGTCGTCCCGCATGATCTCGATGATTACCGCCATCGGACTCAGATTCGCCAACTTGCAGAGATCGACCGATCCCTCCGTCTGCCCCGCACGCACCAGCACGCCGCCATCACGGGCCATCAGCGGATTCACATGTCCGGGACGGCACAAATCGGTG
>JADFMZ010000143.1 GCA_022563615.1 Planctomycetota bacterium | reverse complement strand
TCCATGGGCGTCCCGTCCAGACGAGCAGGTCAGCCTTCGCCCGCCGGAACGTCATCCGCTTCCCTGATGCCGGGCCGAGTCCGACCTGCACGGCCGGCGTAACAGCGTACCGTTATTCCTGCGTAGCCTCTTCGCCGATCGGCTCTTGCTGTAGACCGGCGTCCTCTTCAAAGAGCTGAAGCCGCCGGTAGATTGAGCTCACGCTCACGCCTAGTAGCTCAGCGGCGAGGCGCTTGTCACCTTTGGTCGCGTGGAGAATGCGACCGATGTACTCCCGCTCGAATTCGCGTACGGCTTCTTTGAGCGGTCCGGCTTCTTCTTTGGGATGAGTCCCCTGGAGAAGATTCGAGGGTAGCACCGCCGATGTGATGAGGTTGCCGTCCTCCAGGATGATAGCCCGTTCGATGACGTTCTGTAATTCCCGCACATTTCCCTTCCACTTATAGCGGAGCAGCCGCCTTTGGGCGTCGTTGGTCACACCTCGGATGTGGCGTCTGAGTTTCCGATTGAGCCTTGCAATGAAGTGGTCGACGATAGCTGGAATATCCTCGATTCGCTCGCGAAGCGGCGGGATTTCGATGGAGAACACAGCGAGGCGGAAAAACAGATCCTCGCGAAAGCGTCCATCCTTGATAGCCTGTTGGAGGTCCACATGCGTCGTGGCGATGATCCGCGTGTCCACTTTGACCGGTTCCGTCGCCCCGACCGGAAGAACGCTCTGCTGCTCGACCGCCCGAAGCAGCTTGGGCTGGAGTTCGAGCGGTAGATCGCCGATCTCGTCAAGGAAGAGAGTCCCGCCGCTTGCAGCCAGGAACAGGCCCTCAGCTCGCGTATCGGCGCCGGCGAACGCACCCTTGACGTGACCGAACATTTGCGATTCAAGCACCGCGGCCGGAATCCCAGCGCAGTTCAGCGGAACGAAGCGACCGTCCTTTCGCGGTCCATTGTGATGGATCGCGCTGGCGATCAATTCCTTCCCCGTTCCGCTCTCGCCCGTGATGAGAACCGGCGAGTCGGTTGCCGCCACGCGCTCGACCAGACGATAGACTTCCTTCATGCGCGCCGACTTGCCGACGATCTTCGCGAAATCATACTCGGTCTGTAGCTGATGTCGGTACCATTGGATTTCCATTTGCTGAGCGCGGAATTCGATCAATCGCCGGATCTTCTGGAGTAGTTCTTCGAGAATGAGCGGCTTGGTCACGTAGTCGACGGCGCCCAGCCGTAACGCGGCCACAACCGTGTCGACCGATGGATGAGCGGTCATGATGAGTACGTGTGATTCGGGTGTGACATCGCGAAGGCGCTCAAGTACTTCGATCCCTGTCATGTCCGGCAGACGGATGTCCAGCAGGATTGCTTCAAAGTCACGACCATCGACCCGTTCGATGCCTTCTTGTCCCGTTGCCGCCAAGACGCACGAGAATCCCTCTTCGCGGAGGAAATCGGCGAGCTCCTCTCGGATGGCCCGCTCGTCTTCTATGATCAAGACCTCGTGCGACATGGGTTAGGCCTTCACCTCCCCTGCGGCCCGACTCTCATCGCGACCACTTGCCGCGGAGGGGGCCTGGCCGTTATCGGCTTGCGTTGCGCTCGACGGCTCGGTGCGCGATCGTCTGCGGTAAGGAGAAATCGTGATTCGGAATTCGGTTCCTTTTCCCACTTCGCTTTCCACCACGATCTCACCGCCGTAGCTTCGAACGATGCTATGGCAGACGGACAGGCCCAGGCCCATGCCATCGCACGCCTTGGTGGAGTAGAAAGGATGGTACAGTTGCCTAATCTGTTCCGCGCTCATGCCGCTGCCGGAATCACGAAAAGCGATTGCAACCTGACCGTCGCCAAACGAACTGGAGACCAACAGTCTTCCTCCGCGTGGCATTGCGTCCAGCGCATTGATGATTAGATTCATGAAGACCTGCTGCCACCGATCGGCGTCGCCCGGAATCCTGGGAACCGCAGCGGAAAGATGCGGAACAATCTCAATCGTCTTCGCCCGCGGATCATATTGGGCTACCTTGATGACAACGCGAAGTGTTTCGTTGACGTTTGTGGAGGAACCGTTGGCTGACACGGGCCTCGCGACCTGGCGCATATCGTTTACGATCTTCGAGATACGCTCGATCTGCTGACTCAATGTCCGACATTGCTCGCTGAACCTCGCGTCCGCTTTGCGCTCTATTCGCTGGACGATCGTCGACATCGCCGTCAGAGGATTTCCGATTTCGTGGACGATGCCGGCGGCCATCAGCCCAAGCGCAGCCATCTTCTCCCGTTCGGCTAGGAGTTGTTGCGACTCCTCGAGTTGGGCGGTTCGATTGGCGATCGTAGATTCGAGTTCTCGATGCCAGTGTGTCACTCTCTCCTCGGTGTCCTGAAGCGACACGGCCATTTGCCTGACGCTCTCGCCAAGGATATCCAGGTCGTCGCCGGTTCCGACATGCACGTCAGGAGTTCGTTCCCCCTTCGCTATGGCCTGTGTCGCATCAATAAGCGCCTTAACGGCCTTTCGCAGCCGCCAATCGAGCGCAACAGCCGCCAGTCCAACTAGACAGGTGAGGGTGAAAACAAGCAGCAAACCTTTGACGGCGAGCGTTTTGGCCTGCTGATTGCCCCACGCCGTGTTGACGTGCACAACAAGCGTGCCGAGGTGATCTTCCGCCTCCCGAATAGGGAAGAGGAATTCGAACGTGTGTCCCGATTCATGGAAGAATCCGGTAGGCTTTGGATGAAGCTCTTCGACATGGGGCTCATCCCTATTCGCGCCATTACGCGCGTCGTCATGCTCAACGCGATGCGGCTCTCCGATTCGCTGCCGGTCGGTCGCCGCGACGATCCGCCCAGCCTCGTTCACGACCAACGCGAGGCGGACACTCTCGCTACCTCCAATCGCATCAATCACGGCCTGTAACGCTGAGGTGTCCCCTACTTGCATCTCGGCTCTGCAGAGCTGCGCCCACGCTTGGCCGTGCTCATTCGAGGTTGCTATGATCGTCTCCTCGATCAGCTTGTGCTCTCGCGCCACATAGACCACCGCGAGCACGTTGACGGCGAGGCAGATGAGCACCAGCGTGCCACCCACGATCCGCCGAATGTTCAGGACATGTTTTCGCGTCGCTGGCAAAAGGACTACTCCGTCGCCTGCTGGCCCAGGCCAGCTACGGCCCGGTAGCGCAATCGAGTATCAGGCGTGATCACACCCGCCCAAAGTTCGTGCATGGTACTCCGGCCGCCTGAATCCGACCAAGGCGCGTCGCAAATCTGCGAAACGAATGGTTTGTTTGTCATTTCTGCGAAACGCCTCATTTGGGTGCCGCATCCGTAAGTATCGTAGTTGCACTGACTTATGTCAAGTTGGAACGCCGAAGCTCTGTTCCACGGCGCCGTGAATGCCTGTCTGTAACGCAGCGTTTGACCCTCGTTCGGGCGTTCCAGCCAATAGACGCAACGAGGACGCGAGGACGAGAGTCGGAGTCAACGGCGATGAAGAGAGGGTACGGTCCACTGTTAGTTTTCGCGGCAATTGGCTTGGCAACCGGTATTACGTTGAGCCAGATCGCCTGCCGGACGCCCGCTTCGGGCCCGTCTACTGCCGCGATGAACACTCTCGCTACGCACGAAGGCTACGAGCTTTTCGCGGCCCACTGCGCGCCGTGCCATGGCGCTACCGGGGGCGGTAGAGGGCCTGCCGCGATCGCGCTTAGCGTCGCACCGCGTGACTTCTGGCACGAGCGATTTCGCTATGTCTCAACCCTCAACGGCGTGCCGACCGAAGAAGATTTGATTCAATCCATCCGTTACGGGCGGCGATTCGGCGAAATGCCCGCCAACCCGCAACTCACCGACACGGAGCTTCGCACGCTGGCCCGATACATCAGAGAAATCCAACGGCTCGGCTGGCTTGATGTCCTTCGTGAGGAGTTTGCGGGTGACGAAGATACATCACCGGACGAGCTCGAGGAGATCTCGCACATCCGGGTAAGACCACGCGAGCCAATCCACGTTGCGCGACCGGAACGTGGGTTTCGACGCGACCTTGACACAGGTCGGGAATTGTATGCGGCGAACTGCGCGTCGTGTCATGGCCTGACTGGGCGTGGCGATGCCCTGGATAAGCCGCTCGACGAGCAGGGTAAACCCATCAGCGTCAGGAACCTGACATCCGGCGAGTTTCGCGGCGGAGCGAAGGTGGAAGAAATCTTCAAGCGAATTCGATGCGGCGTCCCCGGTACGCCGATGTCAGCGGCGGTCGCCCTGACGGATGAAGAGGTTTGGCAACTCGTTTATTACGTCCGCTATCTGGCCGGACGAACGTGATGCAGCCACATCGAAGGCGATGGACGAATAACAGGAGTGAACTTGTGAAAGAAACAACGCATCTTGTCGGGGTGGTTACGATCGTAGCGTCAGTGTGCCTTAGCACTCGTCCGGCGATTGCCGCCAAGTACGAAGCCATCGATGTCAAAGACGGCGGAACGATTACGGGCATCGTACGGTGGGAAGGCGAGATCCCCAAGCGGCACAGGCTGAAAGTATCAGGCGCCGACGAGCCTTGCCACGCCAAGCCGATCCCCAACGACAACCTTGTCGTTTCAAAGGATGCCAAGGTGCGTTGGGTTGTCGCCCACATCAAGAAGATCGATCACGGGAAACCCTTCGACATCGACCCGGACAAGCCAATCACCTTGGATCAGAAAGGCTGTCGGTTCCGGCCGCACATCGTTGTTGTTCCGAAGGATCAGCCGCTACGCATTCTTAACAGCGACGGTGTGCTGCATAACGTGCATCTTCATGCGAAGAAGAACGAGCCGTTCAACCGCTCCATGCCTGGAAGGATGAAGCAACTGGATGTGACTTTCGACTACTCCGAGCGCATCCGTGTTGGGTGTGACGTGCATAAGTGGATGTCCGGATGGATCGTTGTGGCTAAGCATCCTTATTACGCCGTAACCGGCAAGGACGGTGCATTCCGTCTTGAAGGCGTTCCTGCCGGAAACTACACCGTTGAGATCTGGCATGAAAAGTTCGGGAAGCAACAGGCTGAGGTCACGGTGACGCCGGGCGCTGAGGCGAGCGTTGAGTTTGTCTTGAAGCAGAAGTAAAACAGACGCGCCAATGGTCCGCTCAATAGATAACTGGTTCTCGACTCGGATAATCGCATGACGAACATTTACTATTCAAGAGCAGTAACGCTTGCCGTGCTGGCAGCTATTGCTTTTGCTCCTCTCGCAGTTGCCCAGCAGGAGTCTTCCGGCGACGAACCCCTAACCCGGCGAGAATTCAGCAAGTTCCTTGAGGAATACCGGCAGTTTCAAGCGGACTACGGCAAGCTTAGACAGGAGAATGAGCAGCTCCGGGCGGAAGTGGCTGAGTTGAAGGACGGGGTGGATAGTGGGTCCCGAGAGGATTGGAAAGCGGATTTCGAGGCTTTCGCGGCGCAGGAGAGAGAGTCGATCCTCGACGAAGTGCGCGAAGAATTGCGGGACATAACGGATCCGCTGTTGCCCGGGAAGACGAATTTCGTGCTGGGCGGTGCTGGGGTCGTCACATTTCAAGATCGGCAGAACGTTGATTCCACATTTGGTGTGGGGATTGCGCCGACCCTTCTTTGGAAGCCAACCGATCGGTTGCTCCTCGAGGTGGAAATTGCTTTCGGTCTGACCGGCGACGACACCTTTGTGGAACTGGACTACGCACAAGTGAGCTATTTGCTCAACGATTACATGACGATCACGGGCGGCAAGTTTCTAACACCCTTCAACACTTTTTGGGAGCGCTGGCATCCGTCGTGGATCAACAAATCGGCCACCATACCGCTCATGTATGAGCGAGGACTGGTAGGACCCACCGGGCTGGGCGTCCAGGTTCGCGGTGGGTTCCCAATCGGGGAAACGAAACTTAACTACGCCGCCTACTACGTGAACGGACCGGACTTCGAGAATACATCGTTCGGCACCGCCGGGAATCTCGGGTTTGAGAACTTCCGCGATAACAACAACGACAAGTCGTTCGGCGGTAGGGTCGGCTTCCTGCCCATTCCGGAGCTTGAGCTTGGATATTCCTTTCTGACAGGCAGGGTTGGCGACAGCGGCTCGCGGTTCAGCGGAGTCGACACGTTCATCCACGGCATCGATCTGAGCTACGCCCGAGAGTTCGAGGCCATCAAGGGGCGGCTGGACCTTCGCGCGGAGGCCATCTGGGTGGATACGGACAGGGCTATCTTCACCGGGCCGTTCGATCCGTTCACCTTCGACAACAAACGTAGCGGATGGTTTGTGCAAACCGCCTATCGACCGACGCTTTCAGATTTCAGGCTTGGGGACAGCATTGAGCTGAAGAACACTGAATTCGTTCTTCGTTATGAGCAACTTCGTGAGTCCGGCCCCGGAACCCGTGGCGCCGATCATAGCCGGCTGACCTTCGGAATCAATTATTGGATTCGCCCCAACATCGTTTGGAAAGCCGGCTATTCGCATGACAACGTGAGTGGAGACAAAGACGAAAATGGATTCTTCATGCAATTCGCATTCGGTCTTTGACGTGGGATTCTTACATGGGAGAGCGTGATGGGTAATCGCGTTTTGGCGGTTTTTCTCGGGTTGGCGGTCGTGGCCACCGTGGCCTCTTTGACCGCCGGATGTCAAAAGAGACAGAGTTTGGCGGAGATCACGGTGACTGATGATGCCGGTCAACGGGAGACGATCTCATTACCCCAAGAGGGGCGGAATCAAGCGGGAGCACTGGCCTGGACCCAGAACTGCATGAGGTGTCACAACCTCAGGAACCCGAATGAGCGCAGCGACCGCGAGTGGGACGTGATCGTGCATCACATGCGCGTGCGGGCCAATCTAACCGGCGAGGAGCATCGTTTGATTGTGCGTTTCCTGCAGTCAGCCAACTGAAAAATGAAAATGGACGTGCCGATCGTTCACGACCACGCGTCCGATACGATGAACGGAGATTCTAGAGATGCTAATGAAATCAATCATCAGAACAATTGGGGCTTGTATGGCTGTGTTCGGTGCCGCATTTTTTGCGACGGGGTGCAGCTTTGATCCCATGAATTACTTGAGCCGCAACGCCTGCGAATTTGTCAACTGCGATGAGCTCTTCTTCATCGAGGACATGCTGCCCTTGTCGGCCCGACCGTCCGGAAACGCCGGGTCGGGAGGCGGAATGGTCATGGACATGGGTGAGGACGAGGACGAAGGCGGCGGACACGCCCACTGATCTCGGGCTATTCATGCCCGCACCAATGGTGGGTGTTCTCGCACAACAATAGGTAGTCGGGAGTAGCGAATTATGAAGCGATCTCTTTCCAGTGCAACTATCGGCGTTGCCATGACACTCGTCCTTGGCCTGTGCGCAGCGCTGAGTATAGGCTGTGGCACCATCGACACCAACGGCTTGTTCGGATTGGAGCCCTGCGACATCTTCAATTGCGACACGCTCTTCTTGCGCAATCTGGCCGGCGATCACGGCGACATGGCGGGTATGGATGATGCGGACGCCCATGACGATGAGGGCGACGACCACGTGGACGGCGTGGATGACCATGACGACGACGATGACGACCACATGGGCGACATGGGCAGTATAGGTAACGAAGGACATGAACACTGAAG
>JADFMZ010000142.1 GCA_022563615.1 Planctomycetota bacterium | reverse complement strand
GATGCCGGCGACGCCTTCCATCGCGCAATGAACGACGACTTCAATACAGCCGGCGCCATCGCCGCGCTCTTCGACTTCGCCGCGGCGATCAACCGTTTCATCGAACAGAAAAAGCTCGAATCTCCCGGCGGCCTACCTGAGCCGCAGGCTTCAGCCCGCGCGAACGATAGCGTGCAAAGAGAATCTTTGCCCTCCCCTAATGCGCAGCAAAGCGAATCTTTGCCCTCCCCTGAGCCGCAGGCTTCAGCCTGCGCGAACCCGCGTACCGACGCCTTGGCTGCAACGCAGTTTCTCATGGGTCTTGCCCGACTGATCGGTTTGTTCCTCGAACCGATCGAGAAAAAGTCCTCGGGCGACGACGGTGTGACCGACGCCGTCATGCAAATCCTCATTCAGATTCGCCAACACGTTCGAGGGAAAAAGGACTTCGAGACAGCCGACATGATCCGCGACCTCCTCAAAGAGCGAAACATCGCCCTCGAAGACCGCCCTGACGGAACGATTTGGCGCTTGGAGTAAGTCCTGACGCTGTTTGCGCACACTCAATGGATTCGGAAACCGCGCAGCACGAAAGCTTCTTGGATTCCTTTTGCGGGACGAGCTTGCAGGAGTTGGCGTGAGCGGTTACTGCGCTCTATTCAAGTGCGTCGATCTTGGCCGCCAAGATGAAATCGCTTTCGGTCAGCCCGTCAATCTTGTGGGTCCAAATCTCAATCGAGACCTTGCCCCAGGCCAGATGGATATCGGGATGATGTCCCTGTTCTTCAGCCACAGCTCCGACCTTGTTCACGAAGGCCAGCGCCTGGGCGAAATCAGGGAAAGAGAGCGTTCTGATAAGATGGTGATCCCGAACACTGGACCAGCCGCTGTTGACCTGTTTGAGCAGTTCACCCACAGCCTCAGCCGCCAACGGAGGCACGCCGCCTCTACAGGGAACGCATTGTTTGCTCGCGAGTTCAGACATTTCGTTACCGCCTCCGGACTAGACCTCGAAAGAAAGACCGCACTTGCGGGAACCGGCGTTCGTCACAAGGCTCAAGCATTCAAGACAACGATATCGGGCAAGGCTCTCATATCCGCTCAACGAGTCCCTGTCCACTCCGCCACTTCGGGTTGAAAACGGACGACTTTGACCCGCCGGCGTTGCCCGCGTACGATGCCGGGCCTCAACGGGGCGTAGCTCAGCTTGGCTAGAGCGCAGCGTTCGGGACGCTGAGGTCGCAGGTTCGAATCCTGTCGCCCCGAGTTGACCCAAAGCATTTTCACTTGTTGTGTATTGCCATTTCGGAAAACTCTCCCAGGGAAAACGGTCGCTGGACCGCTACCTAATAATGGAGCTTGCTCTAAATCACGTCGAACGCGAGGACTGGCGCACCTGTTTGTGTCGGACAGTGCATTCTGGAAAACCAGGCCAGGACGGTACATGCCGTTTTGGCGTTTAGCCTTTAGGAATGCCTGACCTTACTTGGGTGATTCGTTCTTCGCGGCTCGGCGGTACTGGGCGAGGTTGGGTTCGAGTTCGGCGTGGAAGTACGATTCGGGTGGCAGAAGCGCCAGGGCTCTCTCTTGCATCTCGATTGTTTTCGCCGTACTGCCAGTTTCGAAGTAAGCAAGTGCCAACATGCTGAGGGGCTCGAACTCTCCACCTTCATTCAACTCAGCCGCCTGCTTGGCTTAGAGCAAAGCCGATGGATGCGATCACCCGTTTGATGTGGTATTGCCCAATCCGCTTGGGCAGGCGAGTTGGAGCATCCAGCAGCGTTTCCGTGGTTTGACCGTGCGGCCCGGACGTTGCTCCGTCGGCTTCATCGCGCGCTTGGCCTGTGAGGGTTTCGTCGGCTTGATTCGGAGTCGGAGGCTCAACAGTCATGCGTGCAATCCCCGTAACGAGTTGCCCGTGAATTATCCCCCTCTCTGTGCTTCGATGCAAATGCGCAGGGATGAGGTGGACTGCAACAATAGGGCGGCGATGGAGAGGTTGCGACGCCTCGGATTCCGCGTGGGAGCCCTGAAATCGCCGAAAAATACGCCGTGGTGGACTTGTCCCGACGCTGGGGATCGGGTACACTGGCGGGTGACTTCGGACTCGCGCCTGGCCGGTCCGACACATCGGGTCGGCGGGTGGATCGAGTCGCTCAATTCCACAACGCGAGGAGGCATGATCATGTTTCAACGCAGGTCGCGGCTGGCGCGCGTCGTTGGCATTATCCTGGTTGCGGTACCAGCACTGGCTCTTACGGAACCGACGGGCAAATCGCACCAACCGGGTGACGCGCCGCGTAGAACACTAGACGCCCAAGTGTCTACCGCGAAACAAGGCCATTCACGAAAGATCATCCGACCGGCGAACCTTCGTGCGGTTGATCGCAGACTTGCGCAACCCCATTCGCTTGTCCCAGGGGCACTCCTGCCCAAGCGACTTGTTCGCAATCGGGCGCGCAACGACGCCACCCAAGCGGCGACGCATTTGTCGACGCGGCGGATACCGTTGGACGGCCTTTCGGTCATGCCGCCGGTGGTGGTGGACTATCGGGATGACCTTCCGTCGCGGTTGCGTCGAGCGGGCAAACTGATCGGGCCTGTGCCTCTTGGGTCTTTCGCTACAGAGGGCGGGATCGCCGCTGGGGCGCCTTGCGGCGGAAACAATTGCACGCAATGCTGCACCTACCCGATTGAATGCGACGACAACGATCCCTGCACCACCGATAATTGCACGTACGTGTCGGGCCAACCTCCGGGCTCGGGTGACTGCACGAACACGACGATAGCCGACGGCCTTCGCGGCGGTTGCGACAACGGTGAGTATTGCGACGGGCAAGAAGTGTGCATGGGCGGCATGTGTCAAGACGGTGTCGCTCCAAGCTGCACGGGTCAGGTCTGCGACGATTTTCAGGACGCCTGTGTGGATGCGTGTACGCCGGGTAGCTGCGATGACGACAAGCACTGCAACGGCGTCGAGACCTGCGGGCAGGACGGGGTCTGCCAGCCGGGCACCAACCCGTGCGGGGCGGACGCCGCCTGCACGGAGAAAGTCTGCACCGACTCGAGCGGCAGGCCTTGCGCGCTCGACTGGGATTGCCCGGAGGTTGGAGGATCGCCCGGCCTTTGCAACCTGGACGGCCCGGGTTGCTTCACGGGACGTTGTTGCCTCGGCGACGATTTCCAGACGTGCAGCAACGAGTTCCGCCGCACGAAGGAGCAGGGTCCCAACCAGGTCCAAACCGATCAGTGCTTGGAAAACGGCGGTCTGTTCTACCCGACGGATGAGGGTCGGGTGAGTGCGGCGTTCGGCAACACTTGCTTCAGTGAATCGCATCGGTGTCCGCAGATTAGCGGCGGGATCGCTCCGCAGGGCCCGTTCCTGCAGGTGATCGGTCCGATTTCCGATTCCTGTGCGCTGCGCGTGCCCGCCGGCGCTCCGACGCAACCGCTTAACGCCGTCATTGACGATTACGATTTCGGTCCCGGCAGCGATCCATTCTATGAGCTCCACGCGATCCGGTGGGTGGGCGGTGCGGCCCGGCTCTTTATTGAGTTCTTCGACGCAGACGGAAACTTCATCGACGATACGCTGCCGCTCGTCATTTTCAACAGCACCATCGCCGTACATCCCTTCATCTTCAGTCCACCGCTTCTAATCCCGAGTAAGGGGTTCATCCGATTCCGCAACGCCAGCCGGTACTCGCCCGGCGGGCAGGTCTTCCTGGTTACGACCGACACCTTCGATGTCGGCATCAACGATGCCGCCGTGCTGTGCCTGAACGACGAAGTGCTGAACGCTTCGAGCGGGGTGATCCCTTCTTGCCGCGATCCCGGTGCGTCCTCGGCGGCCGCCAGTACCGGCCGGCTGGCGTTCGAAATGGTCGGCCAACCGGCTGATCCGCCCACCGGCGCCTGCTGCAACCGGGAGACTGGAACCTGCACAGCAGACACGCTGACCTGGGTCTGCGCGTCGGGAACTTGCTCCAACGACGCGGGTCAGAAATGTTCTAGGTCCGAGGAATGCGGCGATGGCAACACCTGCATCACCGGGGTCTACCTGGGCGACGGCACGTTGTGTGGCCTGTGCGGTGCCGACTCCGGAGCTTCCGAGGGGGCTCCGTGCGATGAGATCGGCGGCGCGGATGCCGACGACTGCAACGGTGGCGCCTGTATGTCTCGATGTGACACCGGCGCCTGCTGCAAGCCGGATAGCGGGGACTGCCTGCCGGACCGGACGAAGGACGCCTGTTCTCAACTGGCGCCGAGTGAATTCCTCGGTTTCGGCACCGATTGCGACCCGAACTGCTGCGACCAGCCGGCCGTTACGGGGGCGGACAACTGCCAGGAAGCCATACACCATGGGGTCAACGTTCCGACGCAGAACTTGTGCGTGGGCGGCACGAACGACGGGCAACCCTGCCCCGGCGGCCTCATCGATTGCCCGGACGGAATCAACTGTGCCATGAGGAAAGTCATCACCATTACGGGTGACAACAGCGGCGCCAGCAGCACGGGGGCCAACCCCGATAGCTGCTTCGGATTCAATAATAATTCCGTCGGTTCGGATCCCGGATGGTGGGAGGCGTTTGACCTCACAGACTGCGCGTTCGTGCGGATTGATTTCTGCTGCACGGACCCGATTCATGAGCCGGCCTATATTTCCATTTACGGCGCGTGTGACCCCTGTGGGCCGGCGATCTTCGCCAGCCCCAACCCCAGCGCGTTCGACGAAACCGACGAACGTGCGGGCCGCGGCGAGCCCTACTGCGATGATGGGAATCTCTGGGCCTGGTTCGGGCCGTTGCCGGCAGGGACCTACTACTACCCGATCTTTTCCGGCGTGGCCGGCCATCTGGGCAAGTATCAGCTCCACATCACGGTGGATGCGTGCCCGAAGGCGGCGTGCTGCGAGATCGGCGGCGACACCTGCATCGGGGGAACCGAGGGTCGCAGCCTGCTGGATTGTGAAGCGGAAGGCGGGGTCTTTCTCGGCCCGCCCAACAGGTTCCCGCTCGTCAGCCCGGTGGAGTGTGCCAACGCGGTTTGCGAGGAAGGGTTGTGTTGCGCACCGGAAATCGGATCGATCACCGGGCCCGGATCCTGTCGGGATAACATTGCGGCGGCCAAGATGACGTTGTCGCAATGCGACGGCATCGTTGGAAACTACATCGGCGGCATTCGGTGCAAGGGCGGGACGTGCAGCACCAGTGTGAACACATCGTGCGACAAAAATGAAGATTGTCCGACCGGCGAGACGTGCGTGGGCGACGTCCTGGTGTTGGCTCAGCCGACACCCTGCCCGATCTGCGAAATCGAGGGGGGCAACAACTGCCAGAAACTGACCACGATCTTTGTGCAGTTCAGCATTTCCGAGTTAACGTTCGGTGGGCTGACCGTCGCGGACGACTTCGTGCCCGGGGGCGACACGCTGACCACGATCTGCACGTCGGGTTTGTACATCAACACGTTTGACGCGGACGTATCTCCGGAGACCGGTTGCCGACAGCGGAGGTTTGAGCAGATGCCCGATCCGTTGGACAAGATGCGCATTCGCATTTACGAGGACAACAACGGCCTGCCCGGAGCGCTGTTCGTGGACGGAAACGGGCGGGTTGGTGAACGGTTCGCATCCAAAACGAGAGACCTCTGGGGCGTGGCCAATGAAGGAAAGGTCGCCCGGTTGGAAAACCCGTTCGGGCCGAACAGCCTAGGATTCGGAATCGACGATCTAACCGACGAGGAGTACCAGATCGACATCAGCGACGACCCGATCACCGGGCTGGTGCTCGATGGGCGCACCTACTGGATCGAGATCATCAACAACATGGACCAGCACGAGGAGTGCATCTGGCTCATCAACCACGCCGACTCCGCCGATGGGAACTCCTACGCAGTCCCCGGAGCCGGCGGCGTTTTCACTGATGCGGCCCCATTTGATCTGACTTTCTGTCTCAACTTCGACTTCACGGCCCCCGATCCGCCGACCGGAGCGTGTTGCGCCTGCGTCGCCAATGATTGCGCCGATGACAGAACGCTGGAAGAGTGCAACGGCGACGCAAGCACCTGGTTCAAGAACCAACTCTGCGTGGATCTCATCGCCTCCGGCCAATGTGGTGCGCCGGTCAACGACTCGTGCGACGGCATGCTCATGATCGGTCCGGGCCTGGACATCGACGGCGATCCGACGGCTGGGTCGGCCGTGACGTGGCGTACCGACCACTTCTGCGCCACCACGTCATTGCCCAACGTGCCGGTCTGCACGGACTTCAGCGGAACCTGCGCCACCAAGTGCGGTGGCGCGACCGGTGATGTCGTCGGTCAGGATCTCTGGTACGGCTACGTGGCGCTGGAAGACGGAGCCGGATTCATTTCCATGTGCCAGACCGGAACGGTTTGGGATTCGCTGTTTGCGATCTACCGGGGCCCGGAGGGAGCCGACCCGGGAGATGGCAGCACGTGCCCATGCCCGACCGATGTTGCATCCTGTGAGGCAGCCGGATACGAGGAGGGCGGAGGGTCATTGGAGATCGCCTCGGACGAGGGCTGCTTCAAGGAGGCTGTCGGGGGTCCCGGGTTCCTGGATCGAGCGTTCAAGGCCGACACCTGCTACGTGTTTCAGATTGGTGCGTGGGGGCCGACCTCCTCCACGCCGGGGATCGGGTTCGTTTCCCTTCTCCACCAGACATCCTGTAGCTGCCCCGTTATGGGGGACGCGGACGACGGGCTGGGCGGTGACTACAACCGGGTGGGCGATTTCAAGTTGTCGACATTGGGCGCGGTCGAACGAGACGTGGCCATCCGCGTGACCCTCAACCGGATGTACATCGACCAGGACGAGGACGCGGCCACCGGCTGTCCGGTACGGAAGGGATTACCCGATCTCCAAGCGTTTGAAGGCCGGCATCGGTACCTGGGTCCGCCGGGGGTCTTCAACAACAACGCCTGGGCGGATCCCAAGTGGGTCGGCGCCAAGCTCCAGTGTACCCCGCTCGTTCGGGATTGGAGTCCGAGAGCGCTGGCTGCAGACCTTGGGATCAGCGAGGCGGAGGCCGACACGATCTATTACTACGGTGCGGAAGTCGTGCCCTGTTCGATCCACGCGGTCCAGTTGGCCACGCAGGCGTGTGTGGATTCAGCGAATCCCGACGACTGCTTCTCGGATTCGCTGGAAGTGCGCACAGCCAAGTGGGGCGACGTCTGGCCGGAGTTCGGGACGGTTAACTTTACCGACATCGGCAAAGAGGTGGAGGCGTTCAAAAGCATCCCGTTCGATGTCCAGGGGCCCAGCGGCGCGCCGAACAGGTGGCGGTCGATGCTTCGCGGTAACGAAGGAACGCCGGACGGAAACATCAGCTTTTCCGATATCGGCAAGACCGTGGATGGATTCAAAGCGATCCCCTACCGGGAGGCTGGCCCGACTGCCTGTCCGTGACGCGCAAGATCGACATCATCGATCGTTGGGCGTCATTCGGTTCGCAGTTCGCCGACCGTTGGAGTCGGGAGGCCACACCGAATGGGGACATCTTACCTCGACTTTTGCCCTTTTTCCCGTCGCTAGGCGGCGGGGGCGAGGGCGTATAGTAGCACGGCCCTTATAGGTCGAGATAGTTTTGCAAAGGCATCGCCATGGGTGGGTGTTGCAAAAACCCAGTCGG
>JADFMZ010000141.1 GCA_022563615.1 Planctomycetota bacterium | reverse complement strand
ACTTTTTTGACGACGTGGATGATACGACCCAAGGCAACGTCGCGGTCGCCAAGGCCTTTACCGCCGATATCATTAACTGGGGAATCATTCCACGAAAAATGCAGAGCGAGTAGGCGACAACCCTTCGGGAGCGGGAATCCCTTTCGGCTTGTCGGGTGGGGTTGGAGTGGATATTCTGCAATTCTTAATGCTCAACGATTCGAGTCGCGTTCCGGGCGACGGCCCGGATCGAATGGAACTCAACCTTCATGGAGATCGGACCCGACACCAGTCCTGAACGGTTGCTCGAGGTTTCGCAAGAACTCGGGCGACGCTTCGCCCCGAGGGCCGCCGCCTATGACCGCGACGGGAAGTTTCCTGAAGAGAACTTTCAGGATCTGCGTGACGCCGGCTTCCTGGGGATTCTGGTGCCGAAGGATCAAGGCGGCGCCGGGGCGAGTTTCCTGGTCTACACGAAGGCCCTCGAACGGTTGGCGATCGGGGATGCTTCGACGGCGCTTGCGTTCAACATGCACAACCTCGCCGTTGGTCCGCTGGCCGACCCAAGGCTGGCCACACTGCCCGGCCGCCGTGGTAGCGCGATCCGCGACTTTCGCACGTGGGTCTTCAAAGAATGCGTTGCGGGGCGGAAGCTCTTTGCCTCCGCAGCGAGCGAACCCGGCATTGGCTATCGCCTGAGTAAGATTCGCACGCATTACACGCCGGTTGAAGGCGGCTTCGTAATCAACGGCGTTAAGTCGTTCGTCTCGATGGGCCGGCACGCGGACTATTGTATCGTCGCGGCGCGCTCCGAGCGGGATGTGGGCGACGTTCCGGGGACATCGTTTCTGATCGTGGAGCGCGACAATCCGGGGGTTCGGATCGACGATGCCTGGGACACGCTCGGTATGCGAGCCACCTGTTCCAACACGATGCATCTGAAGGATTGCTTTGTCCCGTCCCAGCGGTTGTACCTGCTCGAAGCTATGGTGCTTTACAACGTTGCTCGGGAAACGCACTGGTACGTCGGATCGTGCAACGGTGTCTATTTGGGCATCGCGACGGCCGTCCTCGAATTCGTTACTAACTACCTGGCCGATCGGAAGAAGGCAGGAACCGAAGACCGGCTCGCCGAAGATCCGTTGATTCAACATCGGGTCGGAAAGATGTGCACGGATCTCGAGGCGGCCCGGACGGTGACCTATGCGGCGGCCCAACTGGTGGACGAGGCGCCGGGATCGCTTGAGACCAACGTCGCAATCCATCGAGCGAAGTACATGGTCGGCGTTTTGGCCTGCGAGATCAGCGCCGATGCCATTCGACTTTGCGGCGGCAGCACGATCTTCAAGTCGAAGCCGCTGGAGCGGTATTATCGCGATGCCATTTGTTGCAGTGTCATGCCGGCATCGAATGACGACTGTTTGACCTATGTGGGAAAAGCGCAGCTCGGGTTCGACGTGATGTCTCCGCGCGGTTCCTATTGGTGATGAATCGACCGCTCGGAAGCTCGCGGACCAAGAGCGTCGTCATGTGGGTGTGACACTGCTTTCAAGCAGCGCCCAAGATGGTTTTCGTGAAGTGCGTGCACTGCTCAAGAGCAGTGGCACACGACATCAGGACGATTCCCGTCACCCACTAATTGAGGCGTGATGGTGCATTGAAAGAAAAACTAGTGGAGCTAGAAGAAGAACTGCAGAAGCACCTGGCGCAGCGGATCTTCCCTGAATCGGACGCGAACCGCCTCGGTCTGGATGACGATCTGCTTGAGCTGCTCGATTCCATTGAACTCATTCGAGTCGTCGCGCAGATCGAAACGACCTATGGAATCGAAGTCGAGGATCATGAGATGCATCCGCAGAACCTGGGGTCGGTGCGCAAGCTGGCTGAAATGATTGGGCGCGCGCAACGTCGATAGCTGAGTAAGCAGAGTGAGAGATCGGGAAGAATCTTCAACACGGGCGTTGAACACCTGCGATCGGATGATGCTTTATGCCCACGAGACTTTGCGCTCGATGGGCTATCCCGGATTTTTGAACCAAACCCACGTCTGGCTCGGGCGGCGGGTCGATGTGGATCTGCTGCGCCGCGCCGTCTCGAAACTGGGTGAACGCCATCCCGTTTTCGTGTCGCACATCTCGATGAACGGACGTCGGCCGTACTGGACAGCTCGTGCCGGCCACAAGTGCACCGTAACGGAAACCTCGATCGAGGATTCCCAGGACGACGGTGTACTTCGCCACGCCGAAGCGCTGCTGGTCGAGCCGATGGAGCTTTCACGATCGGCGCCGATTAGTTTCCACCTGCTGCATCTACGCGACGGACGTGATGTGTTTCTGATTCACAACGATCACACCTTAATGGATGCCAACGGGGCGCTTCCGTTGCTGGCGGAGATTGGCCGACTGGCGGCAGGCAACGATGAACGCGCCGATCCAGCCGCAGCCGGCGCTCTCGACCCGCTACGGAAGATTCTACAGGACGCACCATGGATGCAGCGGCTCAGGGCGGCTCGTTATCGACGGTCCGTGCGATCCTTCATCTCCCGTCACGCCACCATGATGCTCGTCGATGACCGAAGTTCTCACCCTCCCTGCACCAAGCAGCGGTTGGCGGTTCGGCTGTTGGACGAACGTCAAACCGATTCCTTCCTCGAACGGGTTCGCCGGATCGGCGGGCTACCCAGCCCGTCGATGGCCTTGTTGGCCAGCGCGTTTCGAGCGGTGAACCAACTTGCCGGTCCGGGGTCTCCTGAGGCTGCGAGACTCAAAGTAACGGTCGGCACGAATCTACGATCCAGGCGCGGCACGGCGCCGGTCTTTTGCAATCTGGCGTCGGTTCTGGAACTGAGCGTTGCGCCGCACGAGGTTGAGGATCGAGATGCGCTGTGCAGACTTCTCACAAAGCAACTCCGTGAGCGCATCCAGCGCGGGTACGACCTCGGCCACTTACAGGTTGCGGCATGGTTCGCCGGTTTTGCCCGACTCGTGCGCCGCCGAAGCCTTCGCAGACTGACGAACGACCATTCGTTGATCTACGGCTACGTGAACTGGCCCAAAGACGCGATCGATCGCCTTTGCGGAGCACCGATAACTCGTGTGCATCAGCCTGTCGGCGTGTGGTCCCCGCCTGGATTGGCGCTGGCGGCGACCCGATGCGCCGGCCGACTCAGCCTCATCGCGACCTATACGCCGGAAAGCGTGCCCGAATCCCGTGTGCAACGATTCCTTGATTGGGTGGTTCAAGACATGCTCGGCGAATGAAGTGCGAACTCATTCAAGGAAATTGATTGCGTCTTGAAAAGCGCCGCCCACTTTCGATAGAATGGCACTGGATCGCGGCCTACGGGGTGGACGATCGGGAGGGTCTAGTGCACCATCACGCCTCAATGTGTGGGTGATGGGCAGCGTCCTGTTGTCGTGTGCCACTGCTTTCAAGCAGTGTCCACTGTGGTTTTCGTGCAGTTTGTGCACTGCTCAAGAGCAGTGGCACACCCGAACAATTAGATGTGACAAAGCACTAGAGCAAGCTCTATTTTTCTGTAGCGGCCCAACGAGCTTTTTTCCCGATAGATTTCCCTGAAATGGCGATACACAATAAATGAAAATGCTGCAATGAGAGTGTTGCGCGCGACGATGATTGGCTTGGTGATGCTCCATGGCATTGAAGCCGGTTCCGCGCTCGCACAACGCATATTCTGGACCCAAGCGGTTGAAACACCGAAGGAGGACGACCGGATCGAACTTCGGTCGGCACGCCTCGACGGGACAGATGTCCAAACGCTTCTGGTCATCGAAGACGCACGGCTGCCCTCCGGCATCACGCTGGACTTGTTCGAGGGGCGCGTGTATTTCGCGATTGAATGCGCTGACGAATGCACCTCGGGGGTCTGGCGCGTCAATCTGGATGGCAATCGGTCGGAGCGCATCATTGAGGTTCCGGTCGTCGGTATCGACATCGACCCGGTGGCCAGGAAGCTCTACTTCGTGACCTGGGTCGAGCCCGAGGGTCGGCGAATCTGGCGATCGAATCTGGACGGATCGGACCGACAGCCGCTCGTTACAGCCAACGTGCGGGGGCTGGCGCTGGATCTTGTACATCGAAAGATGTACTGGACGACCTGGATCGAACGGAACTTGGTTCGCGCAAACTTGGACGGTTCCAACGTCGAGTTGATCGCCGAGTTCGATGGCGTTTCCGGTTTCGTCAGTGTGGACGCGTTGGCGGGCTACGTCTATTGGCCGGCGGGCGCCACCGTGCAGCGCTGTGACCTGGACGGATCGAATAAACAGAGCACCCAAGCGATCAATAGGATTTCGGCCTACAAGGGAATTGCGATTGACCCGCGTGAGTCGTCGGGCGACGTTTACCTTACCACCTGGTACGACTTCCGGTCATCCCAGCGACAGATCGTCCGATTTGCCGAGCAGCGTTGCTTCGACAATGGGCGGTGTTGGTTCGACGACATCGTGGATCTGCCGGTGGCGTCTCGTGAAGTCGGTGATCTTGCGATCGATCTTTGGGGTCGCGGCCAAGGCTTGTCGCTCGGTGACCTGGACCCACTGACCGATTGCCTCGCCGGGCCGGACGTTGATCGAACGACGGAGTGTTTCACCTCCGACTACGACGGCGATGGCCGAATCGACCTGTTCGATTTCGCCTTGCTTCAGCGCCACGCCGAACCGAGCCGCTGATCGTTGCACCGTTCGGAATAACCGTGGCTGCCTTGCGCACGAGCGAATCAGCCGGAGGCCGTTCGTGGGGCCGTTCTCGTTGAGGACTCATCGCAGCCAGCGTGCACCACATCAGAGCCGGATGGGCGGCTTCTTGCACCATTCCGATTGCGAAGGATAATCCCAACAGAGTCCCAGCCAATCGGGAATAGGAACGAGTCATGACCTTGAGCGCGGGCACAGAGTTTGGTCCCTATAAGATCATCGCACCCCTGGGTGCCGGCGGTATGGGAGAGGTGTATCGCGCCCGAGACGCCAAGCTCGACCGCGAGGTGGCTATTAAGGTGCTGCCGGACACGTTTGCTCGGGATCCGGAGCGCATTGCTCGATTCCAGCGGGAAGCCAAAGTTCTGGCGTCCCTGAATCATCCGAGCATCGCAGCCATCTACGGGTTCGAGGAGTCAGACGGCAAGCGGTTCCTTGTGCTCGAGCTTGTCGAGGGCGAGACGCTCGCAGAGCGACTGCGCGGTGGGGTCTTGCCGGTTGATGAAGGGCTTGAAGTCTGCAAGCAGATCGCCGAGGCGCTGGAAGCGGCGCATGAAAAGGGCGTGATCCATCGCGACCTGAAGCCGGGCAATGTCATGATTCGCCCAGATGGATCCGTCAAGGTGCTCGACTTCGGACTTGCCAAGGCGTTTTCGCCGATCGATGAAGTGTCGCCAACGCAGATCGCCGAGTCGCCGACCATCACCGCAGCCTTCACGCGACCCGGTGTCGTCCTCGGCACCGCAGCCTACATGAGCCCCGAACAGGCCCGCGGCAAGCCGCTCGACAAACGCACCGACATCTGGTCGTTCGGTGTGGTTCTCTATGAATGCCTCGGCGGACGAAGACCCTTCGAGGGTGAGACGGCCACCGATCTGATCGCCAAGATTCTGGAGCGCGATCCGGACTGGACCGGACTCCCGGGCGATACGCCACTGACGGTTCAACTGCTGCTTAAGCGATGTTTGCAGAAGGACCGCAAGCGACGGCTGCACGACATCGGCGACGCTCGCATCGAGATCGAGGAGGCGTTGAGCGAGCCCTGGGTGGAGAAGGCTACTTTAGCGGGCGTATCCCGCCCGACACGATGGGGCCTGGCAGTGCCGTGGAGTATCACCGCGCTGATGGTGATTATCGTCACGTCGTTCATCGTCCGGGGTTGGATGGGTTCAACCCCATCAGTTCCGCGCTTGGTGTGGCGCTTTGCGATCGATCTCCCGGCCGAGGCCCCGGTGGTAGTCGCCGATACTCCTTCGGTAGCCGTCTCGCCCGACGGCACACGCCTGGTCTATGTGGGATGGCGCGACGGCGGCACTCAACTTTACCTGCGCGTGATCGACGAGTTTGCCGTTACGCCAATTCCCGGGACCGAGGACGGCACCGGGCCCTTCTTTTCCCCAGACGGAAAGTGGGTAGGGTATTTTGACTATCGCGCCGGCAAGCTCAAGAAGGTTCCGCTGCGAGGTGGTGGAACGATCGACATCTGTGACGCTCCGCCGAGTAGCCGCGGAGCGAGCTGGGGCATGGACGATGTCATTGTCTTCACTCGCGGTATTACCGGGGGCCTCTATACCGTATCAGCCACGGGCGGCACACCGCAGCCTCTAGCCACGCCGGATTTCGAGAAGGGCGAGAAGAGCTGCCGCCTCCCACAGATTCTTCCCGGCGGCAAGGGGGTCCTTTTCACGATGAGCACCTCTGATATTGATTCATATGATGACGCTACCATTGCTGTTGTCCTCTTGGAGACGGGCGAACGGAAGATCCTGTTCAAGGGCGGGAGCAACGCCCGCTATGCACCTACCGGCCACATCGTCTACGCACGGGCGGGGTCGCTGATGGCGGTCCCATTCGATCTCGAGCGCCTTGAGGTGACCGGTTCGCCTTTTCAGATTCTCAAGGGGGTGGTCACCTCGGATATGTATGGCAGTGCACAATTCAGCTTCTCGGGCGATGGGACGCTCATCTATGTGCCAGGCGGTCCGGAAATCTACTACAACAGACTGGTATTGGTTGATCGAAAGGGAGAGGTTGACCCGCTCCCCGTAGCCCCGGGCATTTATAAGGCAGTTCGTTTCTCCCCCGACGGGCAGCGGCTCGCGATTCATTTGCAAGGGGGTAACGAGGACGTATGGATCTATGAGCTGGGGCGTGGCACGATGAGCCGGCTTACGACAGCCGGCTGGGACAACCAGTCGCCCGTTTGGACTCCCGATGGTAGTCGCGTGGCCTTCCAGTCCAACAGCAGAGGATCCTTTGACCTCTTCTGGATTCCCGCCGACCGCAGCGGGCCCGCGGAGCTGCTCCTGGAAAGCGAATATGGTCTTAGGCCCCTCTGCTGGTCCTCCGATGGCAAGTTGCTGGTTTACACTCAGTCACAGCCTGCCGGTCGGGATGACATCTGGGTGCTGCCTGTTGACGGCGAGGGCACGCCCCGGCGCCTGGTCGAGACGCAGTTCAGGGAAGCGGGCGCGGCCCTCTCACCGGACGATCGATGGCTGGCATACACCTCCAATGAGACAGGGCAAGACGAGGTCTACGTGCAAGCGTTCCCTGACCCCGGTAGGAAGTGGCTGATTTCGACCCGAGGTGGGTCCCACCCGGTTTGGGGGCCGGATGCCGAAGCCCTTGAGCTGTTCTACCGCAAGGGCAACAAGATGATGGTCGTGGGCATACAGACGGAACCGACGTTCTCTCCCGGAGCGCCAAAACCGTTGTTCGAGTTGGAGGACGCTTCCTTTCTTCCGCCCTTCGATATCTCCCCGGACGGCCGGCATTTCGTGATGATCCAGAAAGGCGAGCAATCGGCGCCGCCGACGCAACTGCGCGTCGTGCTCAACTGGTTCGAGGAGCTCAAGGCCAAGGTGCCGACAGGAACGAGCAGGTGACGCTCTCAGCAGGCACGAAACTCGGCCCCTACGAAATCCTCTCGCCGATTGGCGCGGGCGGCATGGGCGAGGGCTATCG
>JADFMZ010000140.1 GCA_022563615.1 Planctomycetota bacterium | reverse complement strand
GTGTGCCGCCGCCGTTGCTGCAACGTGGTTGAGCGTCGCGATAGGCCAAGAAACATGACAAACCCGGCCAGGGCCCGGTTGGTGCTGCGCCGTGCAGCGGAAGAACGCCCGCCACAGCACTCTGATCAGCGGAAATGGGGCAAATTTGGCGTTCACAGGCAGGCATTCTCGTCAGAATCGCAGTTCGGTTTTGAAATCAGGCAAGGATTCGGTAAGATGGCTGCATCGGAGGCGGCAAATGGGAAATTCCGGTTTATAAGAATAGTTTACATGATATCGCCTAAGAGCCTATCTCAGCAGCTAATAGATTCAGGTTATTCAGAACCCTGGCAAGGAGGATTTTGCCCTACCAGACCATCCGATCGGCCTTTGTCACGGGACGAACACAACACGGAGCACCGAGGTAACGATGAGTCAATCGATCTGGTCGGGCTGGGTGTTGATTGTTCAGGAGTAACCATCGATGACCGACACACATTCCGTTCTGTCCGACCCGATCGGCTCGAGCCTCTTGGAGGATGACCCCTCGTTTGAAGAGATCGTTGTAGAGTTCGTCGAGGCTATTGCGAACCGGGTTCACGACATGGAAGACGCGCTGAGCGCAGCCGACTTCAAGAAGCTGCAAACGCTGTCACATTAACTAAAAGGTTGCGGCGCCGGATATGGCTACCCGCTAGTGTCGGAACGGGCCGCCAAGCTCGAACAATGCGCCGAGAAAGGTATCGTGAAAATGATTCAGAAGGCATCGTCTTTGAGATCAACTCGAGGAGTGATTACGGACCTCGATGATCGCGATTCGGCGAAGTCCGCGCAGCCACGCTCCAGCAATGGACAGGAACGAGGAACAACAGCAGTCGTCTATTGCGAGGCGAACTTCGGTGCCATTGATGGCAAGACTGCCAACGGACTCGTCCGATACTCGGAGTTGTACGAAATCCTCTCGGTAATCGACAGCGAGAAGGCAGGTCTCGATGCCGGCGTGGTACTTGGCGAGGAGCCCAACGGCATCCCTATTTGTCGCGACCTCTCCGACGCACTGGCCCGCGCCGGAACTGTACCCGACTACTTCATCTTCGGGCTGGCACCTGCCAGTGGCATGCTATCGACAAGCGAACGTGGCCTCGTGCTCGAGGCCATGGCTCTCGGAATGAACGTCGTGAACGGTCTCCATGAGTTCTTGAACGACGATCCGGAGTTCGTTGCGATGGCCGCGGCGAGCAACGTGGAGATCCTCGACGTTCGAAAGCCGCGTGCTAAGAAGGACCTGCGGCTGTTCAGCGATCGCATCGTTGAGGTCACCTGCCCGCGCATCGCCGTACTGGGCACCGACTGCGCCATTGGCAAGCGCACCACCGCCACGATCCTTACTCGGGCGCTCAACGATTGCGGCGTGAAATCCGTGTTGGTCGGGACAGGCCAGACAGGGTTGATTCAAGGGGCCCGCTACGGCGTCGCGCTCGACGCCGTCCCATCGCAGTTTTGTTCGGGTGAGTTGGAGGCCACCATCGTCGAAGCGTTTGAAGCCGAAAACCCCGACGTAATCGTCATTGAAGGACAGGGCGCACTGAGTCACCCCGCATTCTCGACATCGAGCCTCATCATCCGGGGCAGCCGCCCCGACGGCGTCGTCCTACAGCACGCACCGAAACGCACTCATCGTTGCGACTTCCCACAGATGGTGATGCCAACGCCCGCCGCTGAAATCAAACTCATCCAGACCTTCGCCGACACGAAGGTCATCGGACTCACGATCAACCACGAGGACATGTCCGACGCTGAGGTCAGCGTGGCCATCATAGGGTATGAGGCCGAGCTCGGCATCCCTGCTACCGACGCGCTAACCCGTCCACCGGAGCGTCTGGTGGATATGGTCGTCGCGGCATTCCCGGAACTCGAAGAGAAATTGACCGCAGGCGCGCTATGACTGCGCCGCGCCTGGAGATCGACCTCAACAAGATCTACCACAACGCCCGCACGCTGGTCGACCGACTGGCCGATCGTGGAATCTCTGTTACGGGCGTTACGAAGGCGACCCTCGGTTCTCCCGAAATTGCCAGCGCGTTAATCCGTGCCGGCGTGACTGCGCTCGGCGACTCCCGAATCGAGAATATCGAAGCTATGCGCCGTGCACACGTACCGGCATCGATGACACTCATCCGCTCGCCGATGATCAGCCAGGCCGAGCGCGTAGTCACGCACGCCGACGTGAGTCTCAACACCGAACTCGACGTCATCAGTAGGCTCTCGTTCGCCGCAAAGGAGGCGCGACGAACGCACGGGGTCGTGCTCATGGTCGAACTCGGCGACCTCCGTGAAGGCATTATGCCGGGCGACCTCGAGAACACCGTTCGTGAGACACTTCGCTTCCCGAACATCGTGCTCAGGGGCATCGGCACCAACCTCGCATGCCGTAGCGGAGTGTCGCCGGATGCCAAGAACATGGCCGAGCTGTCCGCGCTTGCCGATTCGATCGACGCAACCTTCGGCTCCACACTCAGCATCGTCTCGGGAGGCAACTCCGGCAATCTCACGTGGGCGCTCAGCGGCGAAGACACAGGGCGTATCAACGATCTCCGCCTTGGGGAAGCGATCCTTCTCGGTCGCGAGACCCTTCATCGCCAACCGATCGACGGGCTGCACACCGACGCCATCACGCTCATCGCCGAAGTGGTGGAGTCGAAGGCCAAGCCATCGCTGCCCTGGGGCGAGATCGCACAAACCGCGTTCGGTGAGCAGCCACCTTCTATAGACCGGGGCCTCATCTCGCAGACGATCCTCGCCATCGGGCAACAGGATACCGATCCGTGTGGCCTCCACGCACGTCCCGGTATCACGATTCTTGGGGCCAGCAGCGACCATCTCATCGTAGACTCAGGTGGCGGCTGCCTGTGCATGGGTGCCGAGATGACTTTTCAGCTCAACTACAGCGCGCTCGTCCGCGCCATGACATCACCGTTTGTCGCAAAAGTCGTAAACCGTCTCATTCCCGTGTAATGGGCGAGATTCGACGCAGTACTGGACTTTGACCGTGCCATGTCCGTGAAAACGCGAAATGACCTCATTCTTCATGACCGGTCGCGGTGGGATGGGCGATCCCGTGCGGGCAACTAGGAATTTCGCACGGGCGCTGGACGGTCGCTCGTTCTTAATGCAGATGGGCCGCAACGACCAGTTCTGCACCGTTGAGCAGGCACAGCGCCTCCATGACATTATTCCCGGTTCCAAGAAGGAACTCACTGCTCCCCTGGAACGACCCGGCAGAGGTTGGCGGAATCTGCCTCGGAACAGATTCGGGAGAAAAATCCAGCGTAGTCACATCTACCGATTGTCGGGTCGAGGCATCGCGGCGGAGGAATCGCCCAGGGGGCTAGCCTCCGGATTTTTCAGACACTTGCTCGGCCTGACGGAGGGCGCGCAGCAGGTTGCCACCCAGGATTTTGTGAATGTCCCGCTCGGAGTAGCCCCGCTCGAGCAGCTCCTGCGTTATGTGCGGATACCCGGAAACATCTTCGAGCCGGTCGGGCATGGTGCCCGCCCCGTCGTAATCCGAACCCAAGCCGACGTGGTCGATGCCGGCGACGCGGACGATGTGATCGATGTGGCCCACCAGGTTGCCGACGTTTCCGTGCGGGATGGGGTGGGCCTCCTTCCACTGCTGCCGCGCCCGCTCGAATTCCTGCTCGTCGGGATGCTCAGCCTTAAGCCTGCGCTCCCTCTGGAAGCAGTTCGCGGTGATCGCGGCACCCTCCGGATGAATGAAACCGGAGAAGAAGTTGACCATCACGACGCCGCCGTTGTTGGCAACCAGTCGAAGCACATCGTCGCGCACGTTGCGGTCGTGCTCGGCAATGGCGTAGGCTGACGAATGAGAGAAGATCACCGGGGCCTCGCTCACCCGTAGGACATCGTGCATGGTCTCCGGTGAGACGTGAGCCAAATCCACAAGCATGCCCAGACGATTCATCTCCAGGACCACCTGCTCACCGAACGTCGACAGTCCGCCGCTGCGCGCTTGGTCGGTGGCTGAATCGGCCCAGTCGATGGTTTCCGAGTGGGTCAACCCCATGTACCGGGCACCAAGATCGTAGAATCTGGCCAAGGTATCCAGGGAATTCTCAATTGTGTGCCCGCCTTCGACGCCTATCAACGAGGCGATTTTTCCATCCTTGTGAATGCGGACGACGTCTTGAGCCGTGCAGGCCATCTCGAACACCGCAGAGTAGCGTTTCACCATACGATGTATCAGGTCGAACTGCTCTAGGGCCATAGCGGTAGCCGTCCCGGTGTGCGCCGTTGCGGGCGGAACGTACACCACCCAGAATTGCCCTCCAAGGCCACCCTGGCGGAGCCGCGGTATGTCGGTCTGCAGCTTGTCCTGCGGCAAGGCGATGTCCATGTTGTCGAACGAAGACCCGGCCAGCGAGCGTACCTGCCAGGGTAGATCGTTGTGCCCGTCGATCACGATGGCGGCCCGGTGAATGCGCGACGCCTCGGCCATCATCTCGCTGTGGCCTCTTGGTCTGGGCTTTTCCATTACCGAACTCCTGACCATCATCCTACTGCACACGGGCTATCGAAGTCGAAAGGAGTAATACTCGAGTTCCACGACATGGAATAGCCCCAACGCGTTTGCCGGGTCCGTTGCCCGTTTAGGCGTGCGGGTCCACGAGAGCCGGTCCAAAATGTCGGGAGCTGCCGAATCCGCTTTGTGAAGAACGTTCCAAGCGACGCGTAGCCGCGCCCTACTCACGCTCGGACGACCTGCTCATCCAAGAACAGACGCGGTAACACAGTCGGGAGCCTACGCTCGAAGATACGCTTTGTTGGGAAAAGCAGCAAGGTCTCAGGCCGCAGCGCGATAGTAATGGCGGAGCAATCCGCCGAGGAATCGCTCACAGCGGATGCGGCTGACCTCCGGCTCGGACTCGAGTTCCTCCGGTAGCCCAGTTGCTGCAGCCGGAACTGTCAGATTCCCGAGCCCTTGGTGAGGGCGATGTTCGTTGAAGAAGCGGACATAAGATTTGCCGATGTGGTCGAGATGGCCCAGGCTGAAGCACAGGAAGTAGTTCAATGCCTCGCGTTTGAGGGCTGTCCATCGCGAAAATGTCATCCCGATCCATCGTGTCCGCCTGATGCTTGATCCTCGGAATATGGGGCTTGCGAATGACGGAACCGAGGCTGTGAGATTTCCGAGAACAGCAGCACTGTCATTTCAAACGCAAGAATGATCGCGGGAATTCAGACCGCGAGATTTCGTTGGTGCTCGGTGGTAGTCGATACAGCGCGCTCGGCGTTCCCGAGGTTACGCCGTTTTCAGCACCGCCTGAAACCACGCGTTACGAAGCTGCGACCGACGCCAAGATAGGTCCTCCGGCGGATCTTGGTGCCGCCGTTGCCCGTCGCAGGCTCCAGGCGCCGGCCGCGGCCGGCATCACCGGGTGAAGCATGGGCGGTCACCAACATTGCTGCGGGCAACCAGGGGCGGCTCGGCTGCGACCCAGCGCGGGCCCCTTGTGTCCGTGTCGTGGTGTCACCGACCGACATCGCGTAACTCTTTTGAATAGAGAAGCTTACGAAGAATTGCGACAGCGCCGAACCGACAAAACCGACACCATTTTGATCTCCACCTCCCCATATGCTGCCCCCGCTATAAGGACCTGGAGATGACCTCGACGTAAGTCGAGGTCTTTTCTTAGGTTACGCCGTTTTCCGCGCCGCCTGAAACCACCCGTTACGAACCCGCGACCGACGCGCTAGGAACCCTCCGCAACCCGTTATGAACCAACGGCCGTTGGGCCAGTATTCATCGGCAATACCTGATCCGCCGGATTGCCTGGCGGCTCCAGGCCAACGCCGAGGGCGGTCTGTCCGAACGGGCGATACGCCGGGCCAAGGAACTGGGCCGACAACGCCGACGTTCGCCTCACGCCGACGCGAATCACGCCCGGAGCGGCGCAGGCTTCAGAGTTCGGGGTTCAGTATTCAGAACGTGCGGAAGGACGTGTGAATACTCTACGGACTCTGGCCCGACACCTGATTCGGTTCGCCGTAGTAGTGCTGCCGTACCTTCGCGCTCCACTTGAGAATTACTTCCCGCACACCATCCGTTTGTAGTTTTGACATCTTTCCAACGGGCATTGGATGGATGAACACGTCGGTCACGCCGTGATCGAAGATGCCTCCCTTCACGCCGTTCTCGCAGAACACCAAGTGGGGAAGCCCACGCGAGAACAGAATACCGGCTTCAAGCTGATTCCAAGGTGTCGGGAACGTGAGCTTGCCGCGCTGGCGGCGCTCGGTCTTAGAACCGCGTCGCCATATGCCGCCGGATACCTCGAATTGCGAGAATCCCAGGATCACGCCGCCTGAACAATGCTTGGCAATAACGAAGACCTCCCGGAGGGGGTAGGTCGTCGGATAGTCGGACTTACCCAATGATCGCCATTCAAGACCAGCACGATCGAGCTCGGCGATAATCCGCTTACGTGCCCGCCCTTGAGCGGTGCTCCAGTCAGACGGGCAGGATAGAAAGACGGGGATCAGCACGGCCAGCCCTCAGATCCGGTTGTCCTTTGCAAGCCGCCAATAGTAGCACCCTGTGCCTGTCAGGCGACACGCCTTTGAGTTCATCGCGGCACCGTACATGTGCTCAGCGTTGACGGGGACAACCAAGTGGACTCGACTGAGGCGTTGAAGGTCTTTGAAAACGCTGACCTTCTGAGGGTCGGGCGAACTCGATTCCTCCTCGTAGGCCGGATCTAGTGGAAGGTCTTCCGCTGGAAGAGAGAAATACTCTGGGAGTCTGCGAAGGATTGAGGGATCTATCGCGGGTTCGCATTTGCGCAGCGCGAGCAATTTGGAGACATGCGACTTGAAGAGGGGGCGTTGATCCCATGCGCCGAGCGCTGTCTCCACGAAGGCCTAGACCGCCGGTGCGCTCACCTCGCCCATCAGGTCGGCTGCCCCACCGGACAAAGCGTCAACGACAAGCGATGTAAACACGCCACCACCACCGGCTTCGACGGAGGGTTGGTCGCCGCGGCTGGCCGTGAGAATGGATACACCCTCCCGCAACATCACCTTCTTATTGTCGATGGCGGGAAGATTGCCAAAGTTCCCGGAGAAGCAGCAGTCGAGCAGAATGACGACCTCTGTCGCAGGCGACATGTTCGCCGCGTTGAGCACTTGGCTCATCGGCACTCCCTCGTTCCACCGCTTGGCATCTTGCGTAACTAGGTAACCATCCAGGTTGTTGAAGGTTCCGTGTCCCGAGAAATGGAATAGAGCGACCTCCGCATCATGCTTGAACAACTCCTCGACGGCTTGGCGAAGTGTGGCTGTTGTCACCACGTCACTGTTGCCTGGATTGGGAGCAACCATCTTCCGACAATCGAAGTTCGGCGAGTCATCTGCGTGTCTTGCGAGCACATTAGCCATGCGATCAGCGTCGCTGACACAACCGTGCAAGCTACCACTCGGGTAAAGGTCAATCCCGACACATAGCGCGCGTCGCATGATGATCGCTCCCTTTGCCGCGGGGACTCAGCGCGTGCCGTCAATCAGCGTTTTCAGGTTGTCCCAGGTCCATTTGTAGATTTTGTCTGATGCTGTTGCCGACGTGGGCTTCGTGCATTGCTTGCTGTTTCGGCCCCATAGCAAGAAGTATGGCTGATTCTCCTCCC
>JADFMZ010000139.1 GCA_022563615.1 Planctomycetota bacterium | reverse complement strand
AATCACAACGGCGGCTGGATCGCCTTCGGTCCCGACGACTTTCTCTACATCGCCACCGGCGACGGGGGCGAGCACTTTGATCCCAACGAGCGGGGCCAGGACATCACCGACAACCTGCTGGGCAAGATCCTTCGCATTGATGTCAACGGGGACGACTTTCCCAAAGACGCCGACCGAAACTATGCGATTCCGCCGGATAACCCGTTTGTGAATAAGGAAGGCGATGACGAGATTTGGGCGTTTGGCTTGCGCAATCCCTGGCGCAACGCCTTCGACAGCCTGACCGGTGATCTTTACATTGCCGACGTCGGGGAGGCTGAACAGGAGGAGCTGAACGTCCAGCCCGCCGACAGCACCGGTGGAGAGAACTACGGCTGGCGGTGCATGGAGGGAGACGCCTGCACGGGGTTGAGTGGATGCACCTGCAATTCCGACTTGCTGACCGATCCCATCCATACCTACGCCCACGACGACGACGGCAGCCCTTGCTCGATTACCGGCGGAGAGGTTTATCGCGGCTCAGCCATCCCTGACTTGCAAGGCACGTACTTCTTCGCCGACTATTGCAGCGATCAGATTTGGAGCCTGCGATATGACGCCACTCCCGCAACGGATTTTCGCGACCGCACCTGCGAACTTCAGCCACCCGGCGAACTGACCCTCAGGAACATTTCGTCCTTTGGCCTGGACGCTGCGGGAGAGCTGTACATCTGCGACCTGTTCGGCGGAGAGGTGTTCAAGATCGTTCCGGCGACCGGGATCATCAGTAGTGTTCCGCCGACCGGAGCCGTGGACGCTCGTCGTCCGTTCTCGCCCGATGGGACCGGGAACGAAGGTTGGGACTCCATCGAGCTTTCCATGGACGTCAATTTGCAATGCCTGTCCGCTGCAAGTTTCACCGTCAGCCAGGAGGGCGGAAAAGGATCGGCCCCGGAGGTGCTCGACATCGAGGAGATCGGGCCTGGGCGGCTTCGCGTCCGATTGAATCGGATCATCGAGGTAGGAGCCTGGACGACGATCACGCACGTGGCCAGCGGCGCAAGCGTGCGCATCGGATACCTGCCGGGCGACGTGAACGGCGACGGCGTAACGGCTCCGCACGACATCCTGGATCTGATTGATGCGCTCAACAAGGTCGGCGGTCCGGTGATGATCTGGTCCCAGGATATCGACCGTTCCGGTCTGTTCGCCCCGGCCGACCTCCTTCAACTCGTGGATTTGTTCACCGGGGTGGGTCTGTACGACCCGTTCCTCGGGGCCTCACTTCCCCAATAGCGCCGTACGCGGTCGTGCATCACGCCAGAGCCGCTCCCCTGGAAGCCCGCGCCGAGGCGATGCATGCGAAGGCGCCTCGCCAGGGTGCAAGGTCATTGCGATTCCCGCGTTCGGCTCTCTTGCGTCTTCACGACGTCGTGGATGTCGCACCGATGGGGGCGCTCAGCGTCCGCGGCGCAGACCGGGTTGACGCGCGACCGGCGCACGCTGCGGATGCATTTCAACGTGCGTGCGCGTCTGCTTGAAGGCGCGCAATCGTCGCGAAGCGCAACGCACCGCCCGGAAGGATGATCGTCCGATTCCTTCAACGCGGATGGATCGAGACCCGATAGCAAGAAAAAAATCAAAAAAAATTGAAAAATTTTCGCCTCCACGCCACGCGACGTAGGGGTCGCTCATGCCGCGCGATCCATCGCATGACCCAAGAGATTCTTAAGCCGTCGTACCCCGGTCGCGCAACTTCGCGCAGCACGAAACATGGACCGCGCCCGTAAGCGATCGTACTTGTTGAAACGTTCCACCTTGCTCGACCGTGATGTTCGAGCCGTGGTGAGCCCATGAACGTACGCCCATGTGCTCGGGCAACGTCGTGATCGACCGGCCCAAACGAAAACAACTAATTTTCAAGCGTTTTCTGCAATTCTCAGATCGCTTCCGCATGGAAGCGCGTTACCCGGCAACCGAGGGTCTTTCGTTGCACATTAGGGTGTACGCCTCGAAAAAAAGAACCGACGAACCGATCATAGTGCGCGGCGCAGCGCCATTTCGTGCGCCCGCAACGGGATGTTGTCACGCGCTTGCGACAGTGCCACAGGTTCGCGCCCAACTCATTATCGTTCAAGAAACGATGCGTGCATCATGCGCATTCCTGCCGTCGCGCGTCGACTTCCCAAGGTAAACATCACGCAAAGTTCGCAAATTTTTTTTGACAGATCGCTGTAATGTTGTAGGATTTTGTCCAGAAAGGAGGTGATGTCGATGGCTAAGAAACGTAAGGCTGCAACGACGGGCGGCAAGAAGACGGCTGCAAAGACGGGCGCCAAGAAAAGGAAGACCGTAAAGCGCAAGAAGAAGATGTAGATGATGGGCCGCCTGATGGCGGCGCGGACGTGAAACTTTGCCGGCGCTCGCCACGGCCGTCGGCGGATTCGGCCGCACCATCGGGAAACACAGGACATCACAAGATGGAAGGTGCTGCTCATGATTGAGGCACCTTCCTTCTTTTTGCGCAGGCATGAGTAAGCCCGCAGAACGCAAACGCGACCGCCACGAAATACGGAACAGGCATCGAGCGGGTCCAAGGCGGACCAAGGCCTCGGAGGCGACGTTCTCCTCATGCCGACACAATGCAGCGCCATCGAGCCTCGGCCATGGGCCTTCAATTCGCAGGAACTGGAACATGCTGCCCGGTTACAACACGAATGGATTTGCACACCATCGCCTGACCGACGTCGTGGCTATATTGACGGAGATCGGATACCGCAGCGTCGCCGTCACGCTCGAACACGAGCAGCTAGATCCCCCGGACCGGCGCGGTGTCAGCGAGTGCGTGAAGCAATTGAAGCCTTTGATCGAGGCGACCGGCCTGAGCGTCACCATCGAGACCGGCTCGCGGTTTATTCTCGATCCGCGCCGCAAACATCAGCCCACCCTCTTGAGCCGGTCTCCCAAAGAGCGCCGGCAAAGAATCGACTTCATCAAGGCCGCGATTGACGTAGCCGAGGCTCTTTCCGCCGACAGCGTTTCGTTATGGTCGGGCTCACCGGATCGGGATTCAGAGCCGATCAACACGACGCCCGGGATCGACGAGGCCCAAGCCTGCGGGAAAGATCATCCAAGGCCACGCGATTCGGAGAATCCGGCGGCAGACGAACCGCTCTTTGCTCGCCTCACCGACAGCCTGGGCGAACTCTTGCAATATGCCGCCGCCAAGAACGTCCGTCTAAGCTTGGAACCGGAACCGGGCATGTTCATCGATACGATGAGCCGGTTTGAAGAACTGCTGAAGCGGATCGATCATCCCAACCTGGGCTTGACGCTCGACATCGGCCACGTGTGCTGCCTGGACGACGGGGATGTTCAAGACCACATTCGTCGCAATCAGGAGCGGCTATGGAACGTACACGTGGAGGACATGCGTCGCGGCGTCCACGAACACCTCATGTTTGGCCAGGGCGATATCGACTTCGCACCGGTGTTTCAATCCCTTGGGGAGATCCGCTACGCCGGCCCCATCCACGTCGAGCTGTCCCGACACAGCCACAATGCGGTAGAAACCGCCCGGCAGGCCTTCGAGTTTCTACGCCGGTTTTTCTAAGGGCATGCCTTAATCCCTAACCCAAAAATGCGGCACGGGTTTGTAACTCGTTCGTTTCACCGGTTGAAACGATTCCCGGACGTTCGAAGCTTCGCCTCGGGGGCCGTCTACTGCCGGTTTCAGTCATACATAACGGTTCTGACGTCTTGCGGGCCTGGGGCGTTCGGCGCGAATATAACGCCTAAGCGAAGATGCCCGGATGTCACGCCGATGAACCCGTAGGGTTCGCCGTGCGGACCACGAGCCGGGGTCACCCCAAGATGGTCCGCTACAAGACTCAAGATGGTCCGCACGGCGGACCCTACATGACTCAAGATGGTCCGCACGGCGGACCCTACAAGATTTGGGAATCAGGCGCTCTTGATGAAGCGGTTTCGCAAAACGGTCCTGACAACGGGAGAGGTAGCCAAAATCTGCAAGGTCGCTCCGCGCACGGTTTCCAAATGGTTCGACTCGGGCCATCTACGCGGATACCGCATCCCGGGCAGCAAGGATCGACGAATCCCGCTCGATCACCTGCTCCGGTTCATGCGCGCCCACGGGATTCCGCTGGACGGTCTCGACACAGGCCACACGCGCCTCCTGCTGCTGGACCGCGACCTGTCGTTCTGTGAAGCGCTGCGCTCCACGTTGAACACGGACGGCGGGTATGAAGTCGCTTGTGCCGCATCCGCCTTCGAGGCCGGCGTGATCGCGCAGCAATTCAAACCCCACACCCTTCTGGTAGACGTAACGCTCCCCGATGTGTTTCCCAAGGCCATCAGCCTGACGCTTCGATCCAAGGCGGACCTACAGGCCACTCGTTTGATCGGAATCGCCGCCAACCTGGACAACGGACGCGGAGAATCGCTCCTCCAGGACGGCTTCGACGCCTACCTCTGCAAACCCTTCGACATCCCCTCGCTCATCGATCTGCTGAAGGAAACCCCCACGCCGACCGCTTGACCACCGCGTCCCCACTTTACCCGTGACGGCGCGCGCCAGGCGTAGGGTCCGCCGTGCGGACCACAAACCTTAAACACGTCCAAATGGTCCGCATGGCGGACCCTACGCGAAGTTTTTGTCGGCCGTCGATTCTCTTTGCGTTCGGTTATGATCTTTGGCGAAGGACCACCCTCCGGCATCATTCCAAGATGGTCCGCATGGCGGCCCCTTCATAACTTGAACACGCACAAAGATGGTCCGCACGGCGGACCCTACTCAAAGTCCGCATGGCGGACCCTATTCAAAGTCGCGGCACAGGCCGCACGAAATGGCGTGCACGCATGGATGAGGCGCTACGCGGTCACAGCCGCACCGTCATGGGCACGGCGCCGCTGTTTCCCCTGGTCGCCGGACTCATCGCGGGTATCGTGCTGGACCACTTCGCGACGCCAGGGGCGCCGGCCTACCTGGGGGGCATGGTGGCGGCGGGCCTGATCGGCCTACACCGACCGACGCGAGCCCGAATCGGCCCGATCATCCTGTTCTGGGCTTCCGCCGGGGCCGGCGGTTACCTTCACCTGAGCACAGCCCGGACGATGCCGGCTTCGAGCATCGAGCGTTACGCGAATCCGACCGGACACATTTCTCGAATTCGCGGAGTGGTCGCTTCCAAGCCGCGAGTGATCCCCAAACCCGAGGGCGCATTCGCCCGCTGGTCCTTTCGGGCTGATCGAACCGTGTTTCTGCTGGCGTGCGAGTCGATCGACGGCGCCGACGGCGGCATCCCGGTTACGGGACAAGTTCGGGTCACGGTGGGTGAGCCCATCCTCGACCTGAGGGAAGGGGAGCGGGTGGAGATGTTCGGTTGGCTGTACGCGCTGAGGCCGGTCGGCAATCCTGGAGCGTTTGATTGGGCCGCCTATTCCCGCCGTCAGGACATTGTCGCCGTCTTCGCCTGCAATCATCGCGAGATGGTGCGACGGCTTGAATCTCAGCCGGCGTCTTATCGTCCAAGTCTGATCCCGCGTTTGCGGGAGACCGTGCGCGGGATGTTGACGGAGGATCTGGCAGCCGGCGCCGACGAGGAGGCGTCCTTGTTGGAGGCGATGGTCTTGGGGCACCGCTCGAGACTCGACCGTCGTCTCAACGCCCTGTTCATCCAGGCGGGCTGCATCCACTTCCTCGCCGTCAGCGGCGTGCACGTCCTAATCGTGATGTTTCTGGCGCGGTTGGCTTGCGTGATCGTAATGTTACTGGCGCGGTTGGCAGGTTGGCCTCTTCGGGTCGGGCCCGCCGCGCGTACCTGGGTCATGTTGGTCACGGTCGTCGCCTACGTTCTCGTGGCTGAACCACGTCCCGCAATCCTGCGAGCCGGCATCATCGCGGTGTTGTACTGCATCGCTTGCCTGCTGGGCCGACAGCGGGCCAGTCTCAACTGGATTTCCGCCAGCGCCATCATCCTGATTCTTGTGGATCCGCGTACCGTGTTTGACGTGGGGTGGCAGCTTTCCTTCAGCGCGGTCCTGGGTGTCAGCTACCTGACGCCCGCGCTGGTGGGAGTAACTCGAGGTCTGCGAGGATGGTGTCGGCGTCTGCTGCACCGTCAGACGGTGGCGGATGACGACCTGAGACGCCCGGACGACCAAACCCCGCAACGAGGAACCGTTGGGTCATTGTTGGTACGCGCGTGGCGCTTCGCGTGGCGATACGCCGCCGGCATGCTGGCGGTCTCGCTGGGCGCGTGGCTGGTGACGCTGCCCATCATAGCCACCCATTTCCACCGCGTTCAACCCTGGGGAGCGATCAATTCCGTCCTGGTCTTCCCGCTGATCGGTCTCGTGATGGCCTTGGGATTTGCAAAATTGGCGGTCGGCGTAATATCGGCGACGCTTGGCGCACTGTTGGGCCAGGTGCTGATCCAAGTCGATTCATTCCTGATTTGGTTCGTGGAGCACCTCGCATCTTTACCCGCAGCCACAGTGATCTCGCAGGCGCCGCCCTGGTGGTTGGTTGTCCTTGGTTATCTCGCGCTGGCATCGCTCGCATGGACCTTCCCTCGGCGAAACTACGAACCCGCGCCCCCACTTTCTGAGACTCCAGAACAAGAACCATCGCGGTCGCGCCGGCCGGCGTTTCTTGGCCTCGTTACCTGGGTCGTACTGGCCCTTGCAGCCGCCGCCTGGTTTCTACCGGGCCCGCCCAATCGCCTCGTCGTAACCGTCCTGGATGTAGGGGCCGGATCAGCCACGGTGATCGAACTGCCGGACGGGCGGGTGATCCTGTACGACGTCGGCAGCTTGAGTCGAGACAACGTCGGTCGACACGTCATCGTGCCGTTCCTACACCACCGTGGCATCCGTCGGATCGATCGGGTCTATGTCAGCCACGCGAACGTGGATCATCTCAACGGCCTGCCGGGCGTGCTCGACGAGATACCGACCGAGGAGGTTATCGTAAACGCCCATTTTGAGTCCCACAGCCCGCCGCGATCATCCAGTCGACATTTGCTTGAACTGCTTACTCGCGGCGGTGGGGGGGCGAGCCTCCCGGCAAGCCGTTGGCAAACCGTCAGCGGTGGAAAGGTCTCGTTGGAAATCCTCGACCCAGCCCTAACCCAATGGCGGTCCGGCGGCGTGACCTTTGACCTGCTGTCACCGCTCGACGGCCCGACGCGGCGAGAGCTTTCCCCGAATGATTCCTCAACCGTACTGCGTTTGTCGTACGCGGGCCGTTCGATTCTGCTGGCCGGCGACATCGAGGAACGCACGCAACAGGCGCTCCTCGAACGCGGGAACCTGAACGCCGACGTGCTCTTGCTACCCCACCACGGCAGCGTCCGACCCAGCTCTCGGGCATTTGTGGAGGCGGTCGCCCCGCTGGTCTTGATCCGATCCAGTCACGAGCGGATGGACGAAACCTTCAGCGGACTGCACTATGTGGTCGGCGACATCCCCTTGTTCAACACAGCCGATGTTGGAGCGGTTCAGGTGGTGATCGACGCCCATGGCCTGCGGGTGTTATCGATGCGCGGGCAGGGTTTTTTTGATAAGGCGCGCTGACAAGACCCAGCGGAGAACGCGTCAAATGAACGGTTTTCGCAGTCCATGGAAAAGACGCCGCAACCCTCCGAGCCTCTGGGGCGTAACAGGAGGGATGCCCAAGGAGTGTCCAATGTACGGCTTTCTAACAGAA
>JADFMZ010000138.1 GCA_022563615.1 Planctomycetota bacterium | reverse complement strand
GCGCTCGTCCGGACCGTTACCGAACACGTACACGCCCTGTATCGCGGTGTTCTCCTCACTGGGAACCGGGAGTCCCTTCTGCCCAATGTCCGCGTCGCCAAGCGATTCCAAATACGCGACCGTAGACTTGGAGCCTTCACCGCCCGATTTGGCGTGTGCTAAGAGTGTGATACCGTGCGGCCCGGGCAGGCGCTGGATGCCCGGATTGGCTTAGATCATCGCGCGAACAGCGTCGAGGTTCCCGAGCATGGTGAACCCTCATGTTAGGGTGGGGGGGTTTCACCATCTTTCGAGTCATCACCGGGACGAAGCCATTTCCTGTGCTTGGGAATCTTCCCGGCACGAATGTCGGTCTTCCATTGTTGTAGTAGCGCCCGTTTTTTCCTTGAGAATCTCTCGTTGGCCTTATATCGGTATCCTTGACCCCAGAAACTGCCGATCAGATCGAGGTACTCAATCACGGCATTTCGTTCACCCTCCTCAAGAAGCTCGCGCGCCAGATCCATCGAGGGGCCGTATGAATTAAGCTGCGGGGAACCCGGGGTTTGTCCAGCCTTGAGCAAATAGCGTTTCGCCTCCGCCACTTTCCCCTCGCGCAGGGCCACGCGTCCAAGGATTTCGTTCATGTTGTGAATGATATTCCCGTAGCTCCAGGACTTGGAGTCTGTATTGTTCTTCAACAGCTCGCTCGCGTGGCGCTTGGCCATAGCCATCTCGCCGGCCTCCAAGGCCGCCAAAGCCAGCTCTCCTTGCAAGTTTGGAATCATATCCCGCAGCATTTCGTTCCGGGCTTTGCAGATGTGACGTAACCAGGTTTCGTAGTCTGGAAGTTCGTAATCGTCGAGGACCTTTGTTAGTTTATCTGCAAGCCCGTTGTGTTTATCACGGTCCGCTCGAACCTTTGCTGGGCTGTCTGCGAGCCAGTTGTATATATCACGGTCCGTACGCGGCGGGTTGGGCATATTCTTGACAGCGATCACGAACGAAGCGTAGGCCTGTTCGGCTGGCGCGTGTTCGAAGGCATGTTTCTCCTCCGTGCCTTTCCCCGCGCGCGCGTGCTGGAGTGCATGGGTCGTCGCATCGTAACTCTCCTGGAGGTAGGCAAGGGCCTTCCGAAAGTGTTCCTTTCGAGCCTCTCCGGTGAGGGGCTTGGCCTCAAGTCTATCCTGGGTGAACATCATCTGCCACTGGATGCCCCACAGGGCTGCGGGTCTTCGGGTCTGCCCGGCCCGCAGCAGCGCCTCGACACGATCGCGCCCTTGTTCAGCGATAACCCCGAAAATGACAGACCCAGCCATGTGCGGTTCGCTGTACTTGAGCCTAGCCTCAAATTCATCCAACTCCGCATCGCTGATCGTGGGAGGTGCTCCTTCGCTGCTGGCTTGTTTCTCTACACTCTGCGCGCCTACGCTTGCACCGAAAGCAAGCGCACCCAGAACTACGACCCACTCTATATGATGGCTCGTCGGTTCGTTGTCTCTTTTGTGTCCGCAATGTCTATCCATCGTGAATGCTCCCGTTCAACTCTCTTTGCATACTAATAAGCGTTGCTCAATATCGCTGCTCATTGCAATCCTCAAGCCTGAATTCCCAGCGAAGGACTTCTTGATGATGAGAATAAGCCACGGCGCCGAAGACAACACTGTCGGTACCGACGCAAGCAACGATAACTAGTTTCCACGAAACCGTTTTTTGTCCATGCATAGTTTGTTGTAGTGGTTCACCGTGAAATGGAGAACCACGTCTCTGAGTTACACCTGTCCGGGAGACGGTCACCCGGATCAGATCATGTTCTCGCTCCAAGGGCTCGGGGCTGCGCCCCGAAGGGTTTATCGCTTTGACGCTGCTGTCCAACAACTTGGTGCCGGGTGCCATGCCCAATGATTTGCCGGACCTTTCCGGCCGGTTATTGGACCTGAAGTCCGAATATATCGTCGTGTCGCGGAAAACACAAGGAAAACCCGGGGGGTACGACAAAGATGATCTTTGCGCCTCCCCTCGGAGTCAGACCCTCCCCTCGAACTCACCCCTCCAACAGCTTGCGGGATTCCTGTTCAGCCGCGAGGAAGCGGTCGGTGTAACGCGGATCGACTTGCTCGCAGATTCGCGTGACGAGTTCGCCGATGCGGGCGTAGTCGGGATCGCCGTCGCTACGAGTGGCGAACTCGCCGGCTAAGATTACCAGCCGCAGAAGGTGTCGAAGGGCCAGCCCCTCGTTCTTGACCAGATCCCGCGCGCGCACGAACTTGAAGAAGTCGCCGCTTGATTCGATGATGCCGCCGGCCACCCATTTGGGTTGAATGAACATCTCTTCCGGCGTCTCCAGCGTGGCGTCGAACAGCGTCTTGAGCATCTCGGGCAGGCTCAAGCGTGGTCGTGTCTCTTTCTCCTCCCAGTATTCCGGCTGAGTCACATCGTCGACAGCCATCACCCCGCCGTCGGGATGCGAAAGCACGAGACCCATGCCCAGGAGCTTCGGTTCGAGCACCTCTATTTGCAAAGGCCCGGGTTCGAGGTGATCGGGCAGACCCATCTTGCGCTCAATGGCCGGCGGCATCGACAGCACGGACTCCAACGCCAGCAACTTCTCCTCGAAGTTTCCCTTGACCAGTTGCTTGCAGAGAAAGGCGCCATACAGCGGGTCCACACTGCGGAACAGGAGAAGGTCGCGAATGTCTTCGCTTAGGACAATTGCGCCATCCTCATTTCTCGTCACGTAGCCGAAGCTGGCCAGGTTCCCCACCATGTGATCGAGCTGGTCCTGAAACTTCTTGAGACGCTCGGGCGTGTTGAATCGCTTGGAAAGAAACTCCCGCGCGGTGTGCAAGCTGCCCGTCCGCGTGAGCAGGTAGATGAGCACCTGATAGGGAATCATGCCTCGGCTAAGCAGTTTGGCGGGGCCAGCCTCAATCAGCGTCTTGAATTGTCCCTCCGACCAGTATTGCTCGGTCTTGCGACGGGAGGGCTTCTTGCGCTCAAGCTGTTTGCGCGCCCGCATCAGTCCCGGGTCTTTGGATTTTGGGTCGATCTGGTCGTACTTGCGCCTCCATTTGACGATCTTGACGTCGTCGGCGTGGGCCAGGGCATAGACGTAGCCTTTCGAGTCGAATTGCGGTCGTCCGGCCCGGCCGAACATCTGATGCGCCGCCGACGGAAGCACCAGCTTCTTATCACCCCGCTTGCCCTTGACCAGTGTGCTCAACACAACCGATCGCGCCGGCAGGTTGATCCCGGCTGCAAGCGTCTCGGTACAGACAACAATAGGAATCAGTTTCTTCAAAAAGAGCGTCTCGACCTTCTCCTTGTACTTGGGCAGTATGCCGGCGTGATGAACAGCCACACCTCGGATCAGCATCTGACGCAGCTTGGGGCCCGCGCCCTGCGAAAACATCTCCGCGTCGAGATGCTCCTCGATCTGCGCCCGCGTGGCCTGGTCGATTAGCTTGACCCCTTTAATGCGCTCCGCGACTTCCCAACACTCGTCTCGGTTGAAACAAAATACCAGCGCGGGGGATCGACGCTGCGCATCGTCGCCCTCGACCATCTGCGGCAAGTGTTCGGTCAGCAGTTTGTCGCCCACCCACTCAAACTCCAGGGGAACGCGGCGCTCGTCGGTTTGCACGACCTGAACCTTGCGCCCGTGCTCCTTCCGAAGCCAGTGCACGAACTCGACCGAGTTGCCCACTGTGGCTGACAGCAGCATCAACCGGATGTGCGGCGGCAGCAGAACTAGGGAAAGCTCCCAGACGATCCCGCGCTCGGGCTCGTTGAAGTAGTGGAACTCGTCCATGACCACGGCGCCCACGTCGTGGAGCCGCTGTTGTTCTTCGAGCAGGTGATTGAGCAGAATCTCAGCCACGACCACGCAGATGCGCGCGTCGGGGTTTTCCTTTCGGTTGCCGGTGATAAAGCCGACATCCCGGCGGTCAAAGCCCCAATCCTCAGCCTTGTCCTGAAACTCGCGGAACTTCTGTTCGGTCAGCGCAATCAGGGGCGTGGTGTAGTAGAGTCGCCTTCCGGTGTGAAGCGCCTCGAAGAGGGCCGCCTCGGCGATCAGCGTCTTGCCCATGCCCGTCGGTGCGGAAACGAGCAGGCCGCCGTCCACCTCGAACCAGGCCAGGAGCGCCTCCTCCTGGAACGGATAGAGTTCAAACGAAACCGAATCGAGAAATCGATCGCAAATCTCGCCGCGATCCATGCCGGTCACGCCGGTGCGATCACGTTTTCCATCGGTGACGAGGCTGTGGCGTATCGCTTGCGCGGGATGCGGCCTGAAAGGTAAGCCAACCGACCGGCTTGAATCGCATGGTTCATGGCGCTGGCCATCGTAACTGCGTCCGCAGCGCCGGCGATGCCCGTGTTGAGCAGAACGCCGTCGGCGCCAAGCTCCATGGCGATGGATACATCGGAAGCGGTTCCCACGCCGGCGTCTACGATCACCGGATAGTCGGGATCATCCTCTTTGAGGTATTCCAGGCATAACAGGATGTTGTTGGGATTGAGGATCCCCTGGCCGCTGCCGATGGGCGAGCCCAGCGGCATGACGCTCACGGCGCCGGCGTCCTTAAGATGCTTGGCGACGATCGGGTCGTCTCCCGTATAGGCCAGAACTTCAAACCCCGCATCGACCAGCGCCTTCGTTGCTTCCAGCGTGCCGATCGGATCGGGCAGCAAGGTCTTCTTGTCGGCCAGCACTTCCAGCTTGACCCACTTGGCGCCGGGGTGATCCAATCCTTCCAGCAGCTCGCGGCTTAGCTTGGCTGAACGAACCGCATCCTTGGCTGAAAAGCAGCCGGCCGTGTTGGGCAGAATCGTGTAGCGATTCAGATCAAGGTGATCGAGGATGTTGTCCGGCTTCGTGCCGCCCTCGGGCGCAAGCACGTCTCGCCGGACGGCGACGGTAACGACTTCGCAGCCGGATGCTTCCAGCGCAGCGGTCATAACTGGATAGCTCGAATACTTGCCCGTGCCCAGAAAAAGCCGGGATGAAAACTCAAAGGATCCTATGCGGGTTCGCTTCTCGGACATCAGCCGCCTCCTACAAAAGTTACAATCTCGATTCGATCTCCATCGCGGATCGGGGTCTCGCCAAAGCGCTTGCGAGGGACGATATCCTCATTGATTTCGACAGCCACACGCACGGGTTCGAGCTCGAGCTGCGAAAGCAGGTCCGCCACCGACGTAGGCTCCTCAGCCGTCCGGGGCTGCCCGTTCAAGATGATGCGCATGGCTGACAATGTCCACTCGGGTTACGCCTAGCCTGCCCAAAGCGCTCGATTATAGAATACCCATCCCCGGCCTTCAAACACGCGAGTCCGGCCCCCCCGACCACAAACGTCCAAGCCTATGGATTCCTATTCGCCCGGCACAGCCCCAAGGATTTCAGTGAGAAGGAGCGGCGCGTTCTGGTCTCCCAGAGGAAAAACGCTTGGCGCCAGTGGGGCAAGTTTGAATTCCTGATCCGCCAGAAGGTGCACCCCCGGCGAAAGTTCGTCCATCACCGCGGCTGAGTCGGTCACGTGGCGCAGCCCGAACAGGTGTCCAAGTTCGTGCGACGCCACGTTGCCGATAGCCACGCTCAAGGCCTCAGCGGTAGGATGAAAACCGAACGCGGTAGGCCCGAACGATTCCGTGAACACCAGGCCGTCGTCGCAGCAGTTGACGTTGTAGGCATCCACCCCTTGGGAGGCGCCGAGGGCGACCGGGCTGAACGATCCGAAAAACAGCGTGGAAAACGAATCGAACTCCGTGATGTCCGCGTCGTCAGACGTCAGGAAGATGACATCAACGCCGGAGAAGTTCTCCACGATAGCCTCCACGATCTCATCCTGGATGAACCGGCTTTGCCCCGCGTAGACCGTGTCGATCTTTCCGCTGTCGAAAGGCTCAATCAGAGTCGTTCCAAGAATCGGCATGTCCAGGATCCCGCCGTCGAAATTAAGCAGGACCACCTGCGGGCGGGCGGGCGGCGATACTTGCCCCCGCTCGATGGTGACATTGAGGCGGTAGGCGCCCAGGGTAGCCTCTTCCGGTGGATGCGTGACGACCAGGTAGTAGGGCTCGGAATCGTGACGGATCGTCTCATCGATCAATCCCAAGACACTCGGCCCTCCCCCGACAAACGGATCCCAGCCGATCTGAAACAACGACTGCCGGTCGTCGATGACAGCCACCGAAGCCCGGAAGCGGTTGTCGCGCCGTTCGAGATCCACGGTGATGCGGTCGCCTCGTCGCATAGGCCCCAGGTCGAACACGTCCACGTCGCCCCGGCGATCGATTCGCCCTTCCAGCGTGGCGTCGTCGAGGCCGGCGTTGTTCAAGATGACCGCTTCCTCGAAGGTGTCGTTCGGTTCCAGGTCGTTGCCCGAGCTGATGGAGCCGGTGCGCGGCGACGGGGGATCGATTCGGTCGTCCTGGCCGTCGAGGATGCCGTCGCCGTCACTATCCCGAGCCAATGGCGAAGTGCCCGCTTCGATCTCATCACCATCGTTGAGGCCGTCAAAATCGGTGTCGGGATTGTTCGGATCGGTTCCAAGCCTCTCCTCGCGGCGGTCGGACAGGCCGTCGCCGTCACTATCGAGCGCTCGGCCCGCATCGACATCGAACAGATCACCGCAACCGCCCATGGCTACTAGGCAGATCACACTTAGCGATCGGATAGCCGGGCGACTCAGCCTTGCTCGGACCGCGCCAACGGCGGGGCTGTTACCATCCTGGTTCCACATTCCCGATGCACACCTGACGGTAAGAAAGAAGTCGCCGACCTCAGCCCCCGCGCCAAACGGGGCCCTTTGAGGTTGCGACGGTAAAGTAGGTGCGGGTAGTATCGCGGAAAACTTTCTCCATGGGAAGGATCAGGATCCATGCAAATCGCAATCACCGGCGCCACGGGCTTTCTCGGGCGATACCTCGTCGGGCATCTGGCAGGCCGGGGGCACCGGTGTCGTTGTTGGCATAGGCCGGGGTCGGACCGAAGCGGATTCGAGGCGGTTTCCAGCCACGTAGAGTGGGTGCCGGGCGACCTGGGCGACCCCCCGTCCGCTCGGACGCTGGTGGCGGGTTGCGACGCGGTGGTGCACGCAGCCCTGGACCGCCCGGGAATGGGGTTTCGCGGCGCGGAAGGCGACCTGGTTGAGTTTGCCGAGCGGAATGTCCTGGGCACCATTCGGTTGATCGAGGCCGCCCGCCAAGCGGACGTCGCACGATTCGTTTTCATTTCAACCTGCGCCGTGCACGAGGTCATCCTGGAGGACCGCAAGCTCGACGAAGCCCACCCGCTTTGGGCAACTTCGCACTATGGCGCCCACAAAGCCGCCATCGAGAAGTTCGTGCATAGTTATGGTCTGGGCAATGGGTATGACATCTGCGCGTTGCGGCCAACGGGGATCTATGGGTTGGCCCGTCCCGTCGCCAGAAGCAAATGGTTTAAGCTTGTCCAGGCGGTCCAACGCGGCGAGCACATCGATGACCCGCGCGGCGGCAAGGAGGTGCACGCCGCCGACGTCGCCAAGGCCGTGGAAATCCTATTGAACGCCGAGGGTATCGCCGGTCAGGCCTACAACTGTTATGACCGTTACATCGCTCAGCAGGAGGTGGCTGAAATCGCCAAGCGCCTCACCGGCAGCACCAGCGTGATCGAACAGAGAAACAAAGGCGCCAAGCATCAGATCGACACCTCCAAGCTGCGTGCCTTGGGCATGACCTTCGGCGGTCGCGCGCTGATGGAGGAAACGGTCCGACAGCTACTGGACCATTAGGAGCATCTAACAAAACCGATC
>JADFMZ010000137.1 GCA_022563615.1 Planctomycetota bacterium | reverse complement strand
CAAGATGGGGCGTCATGTCGATCATTGCCTTGACGACCGATTACGGCACGCGAGACCACTATGTCGGGGCGCTCAAAGGGGTGATTCTGAGCATCGCCCCGCAGGTCCGCTTGGTGGACGTCTCGCACGACATCGAACCGCAAAATGTCCAGGATGCAGCCTTTGTGCTCCGACAGGTTTGGCCCTTCTTCCCGAGCGGGACGATCCACTTGGCGGTCGTTGATCCGGGCGTGGGGTCGGATCGACGGATCGTGGCTGGTCTGTATGAGGGGCGGTACATCGTGGCCCCCGACAACGGTTTGCTGACTCATGTTCACCGCGATTTCGCCCGGGGCGGCCTGCATGTTGTCCAAAACCGCCAATTCTTTCTGCCGGAGGTGTCATCCACATTTCAGGGTCGGGACGTGATGGCGCCAGTGGTGGCGCATCTGGCCAACGGCCTGTCGTTGGGTGACTTAGGCCCTTCCACGGATCATATTGTAATGCTTCCCGTGCCGGAGCAGGGCAGGGTTGCGGGGGAGAGTCTCTGGGGCGTGGTCGTTTACGTGGACCGATTCGGCACGCTGGTGACCAACATCCGTCGTGAGCAGCTTTCCAATCTGGGCGGCGGAGGTCGTCCGCCGGAGGTTCTGGTCAACGGCGAGGAGATCGGGCAGCTTCGATCCGCATTCCACGAGGTCGATCCTGGAGCGCCGGTTGCGTTGATCGGGGGCGGCGGAATGCTGGAAATCGCCGTCAACCGGGGCAGCGCAGCCGATCGGTTCGGACCACCCACCCAGGTCCAGATCGAGGTCAGATAATCCGACCTGCGAGAGCCTTGCCACCCCTCCAGATGGACTCGATTGTTCGTTTCCGACGCTTGCGGGCCGGCCAGAGTCACCACATCGAAGCCGCAAAAGAAACCCGTTTTGTTACTTCAAGCGGCCCCTGGGGCGTTCCGATAGGGAAAGTAAGGCGGTCGGGGCGGCGTGGCCCTGGTGGTGATCGATGGTGATTGCCGCTTCCGCATCAGATGTTCCCCTTATTTACCCACAGAGAAGGAGTACCCCATGGCTACCGCAACGCAACAGACCACGAGGACCGAGTCGAGCCAGGCGATTGGCATGAGCATCCCATTTGACAGCATCCAGGAGCCCGGTTGCTACATTTGCAACTGGAGCGGTCACCTGCTGCGCATCCCCGAGGACGGCGTGGCGCCTGGGCGTTCGCCGTTGATCAACATGATCGGCACCGATCCCCTGTTTGTCACGAAGCTCAACAACAACCCGTTCATCACGGTCACCAAGGCCCGGACGATCGCGTCCAACCTCGATTGCTCGGTGAACTTCTAGACCGGACGATCAGCCCATCGGAAGTAATGCGGCGGCCCCGCGCGTGACCTAGCGCGGGCCGCCGCCTTTTTTGCGCGCAGGCTTTTCGATCGGCGTTGAGCGCCGGATCTCTTTCGGCGCGTTGACAGCACTGATACATCCGGTCGGCGGGTCGGAGGCTCATCACCACCACCGCGCCCGCCGTTGAATCATCTCAAGATAGTCAAGCCAATCGGCAGGATTTGCCGACATTGTCAGGTATCGCGTCAGGAGGACGCGTGAACCGGAAGGTCGGGTTGGCTCAGGATGGGCGCCATGTCGCAGTGGTCACGCTTAAAGGAACAGGCGGTTGGAAAGTGGCAGATGCCGCTTTTCGCACTGTCGATGGTGATGCTGGGTGTGTCGCTGCTCCGGCTATTTCCCGCCTCGGACCAACTTCCACCGGAACAGGCCCTTACCTATCTGGACAACCTGATCCGTGCAGGCATTTTCGATGAGGCGTTGCAGTCTGGCGAAGCCTTGCTAGTCCGGGAGGATTTCTCTGACGCGGTGCGGGTTTCGTTGCACCTACGGATCGCCCGGGCGCGCTACGGGCTGGCCCAGGAGCGGAAGTTTGGGGGGTTTGAAGCAGGCCGGACCATTGCCGGGCATTATCGAGATGCCAGCGCGGGTGGCGAGGTTCTGAACGCCGAGGATTACGAACACTTCGGTCGCGCGCTGGAATGGCAAAGGCGTTACGCCAACGCCGTTCAGGCTTATCAGCAGGCCATCGATCAACACGTCCTCGGAGCCTTGGACCTGCGCCGCCACATTCTTGATCTACAACGCGACTACCTGGAACTGTCGCTACCTCAGTTCGACGAACAGCTTGACGATTTTCTGGCCGGGCTGGGCGAAGACCGCCCCGATCTTACGATTTGGGCGCTGGCGGAAAAGTTGGATGTGCTCGACTCTCTCGGTCGTCTCGATCATGCCGCAACATTGCTTGCTCGGCACGAGAAAGCCATTTTTGCCACATTTGAAACCGGTGAATCTGATCTGAGGGAGCGTTTTCGATATCTGGAGGCGATGCTTCTGTACCGGACGGGCCACTATGACGAAGCGGAAGTGCTCTTGCGGGTCATTCGTAACCGATTGGAACGAGACGATGAAACGTACGCCATGGCGGGATGGCTGCTTGGGCGCATCGTAACTCATGACGGCGGGCCTCAACGACCCATGGAGGGGCTGGCGGTTTTTGAGCAGGTGATTCAACAGTCCCGCTCCGGTCCTTATGTAACGGCAAGCCGCATCGGGCTGGGCGAGGCGCTGGCCATGCTCCAGCGTCATGAAGAGGCCGCCAGCAACTTCAAAGAGGCGATCGAAGATCTGGAGGAACTCGGACCGAATCGGGTCGTGAACCGCGACGTGCTTCGCGTTTCCCTTGGCGTGACCGCCGAAACGCTTCGCAAGGAAGGTCAGTTTGAGGCGGCGCTCGCCTATAGCGAGTTGGCCGTCACTTTGATCGACCGCGTTGTAAACCGCGACGCGGCGAACCTCGAACAGGCCACGGCGGTTCTACAGCAGCTTGTACAGCTACAGGCGTTGGTTGCCGCCCAGGGCGGTGGTGAAGCCGCCGGGGGCGGTGGTGAAGTCGCCGGGGGCGGTGGTGAAGTCGCCGGGGGCGGTGGCGAGGAGGGCGACCTTGACGACATCGCCTCCTTGGATGTGTCGGCGCTCTCTCGCGAATCGCGGGAACTCTACGGACAGGCGGCGGACACCTACCTGGAAATCGCCCGGCTCAACGCTCTAAATGAAGTGCGGTCGTCCCAGGCCCTTTGGCGAGCGGCGGAGCTCTTGGTCCGTGGCGGAGATCATCAACGCGCCTCGGAACTGTACCACACCTTCGCGGTGGGTCGGCCGCTTCATGCGTTGGTTCCACGGGCTCTGTTGCGAATCGGACAGCTTCAACACGGCGCCGGCCGATGGGCTGCGGCGGTGGACGCCTACCAGGAATGTTACCGGCGTTTCCCCCGTACGCTGGACGGCGCCCGGGCACTGGTGCCTTTGGCTCGTTGCTACCTGGCGATGGGGCCCGATCACAACGAGATGGCCGAAAAAACCCTTCGAATCGTCTTGGAGGAATCTGAAGTGTTCACGCCGGAAGCGCCGGAGTTTGCCAGCGCTCTGTTCCTGCTGGGAGACGCCTTGTCGCGTCGCGGAGCCTTCGGACAGGCCATTGCCACACTGGAAGAAGCCCTGCAGCGTTACCCGGACGATCCCCGAGGGCTGCGGACGCGGTTCCTGTTGGCGGATGCATTCCGCCAGAGCGGTCTGGCGATCAAGGGGGATTTGGCAGGGATCAAATCCAAAGGGGAGATCCAACAGCTTCGCGCAGAGGCTCTCTCGCGTTTCGCGCGTGCGCGAGAATTGTTTCGCGCGTTGATTACGGAAGTCGAGATTCGTGACCCGGCCGGGTTGCACCGTCTTGAGGAATTGTATCAACGTCACGCCTATCTCTACGAGGCGGACTGTTATTTCGAGAGCCACCAGTATCGTGAGGCGATCAAGCGGTACGAAGAAGCGGCGGCGATATTCAAAGAGAGTCGTTCCGGGCTGGCGGCGTACGTGCAGATGATCAACTGCCATGTGTTTCTCGGTCAAACTGAGGAGGCGCGGGCCGCTTTAGCCCGTGCGCAGGTTTTGGCGGATGCCATCCCCGCCCCGGCTTTCGAAGGCTTGGTGACGCCGGAAACACGGCGGGATTGGAAACGATATTTCGCTTGGCTTGGAAATTCAGGATTGTTTTGAACCGGCGACGCCCCTGGCGGAATCGGTGAGCCGAGGCGCGGACCTTCCGAACCATCGAATGGGTAGTGGTGATGCGCGGGCGTTTGTCCCGGCATACGAAGACAGGCTATTGGCGATTGGCAGGATAGTATGACAACTTCTAGTATTCCAATCCCCCCGGCCTCTGCGAGTGTTGCAACGGACGACAACCAGCAGGTACTGAAGCTGCTACGCCTTCAGGCGTCGTTGTTTGCCGGACTCGAAACGCTCGCCCAGCGGCAACGGGGCTTCGTCACCTCGGAGGATACGGGCCCGCTGCTGAAGCTGTTGGCCGATCGGCAGAAGCTCTCGACGGATTTGGCCGACATCGCCTCGCATCTTGATCCGGTGCGGCGTGATTGGCCCGAGGTGCGAAAGCGGCTCACGCCCGAACAACGCGCCGACGCGGATCGCTACCTCTCCGAGAGCGGGAAGCGGCTTCAGCGAATCATGGAAAGCGACGAACAGGACGCCCGGGTCTTGGGCGCGAGAAAGCGAATGGTGACGGACATGCTGCGCGGCGCGCACGACACGGGTCAGGCGATCTCGGCCTATCAGCGGCGCGGAGGAGCGAGGCCGGGCGCGACACGACTGGATGAGGCTTCGTGATGACTCCCACGACGTTGTCCCAGACGGTGGGCACGGCCCACCCTACTCCTGACGGCTCGGCGGGAGCCTCGCCCTCCCGTGGGGCGATTCAGGAACCTGATTTCCTGAGCATCATCCATACCTACAACGAGGTCACCGAACGTCTCAAGCAATCGCACGAGGTATTGGGGCGTGAGGTGTGTCGCTTGCGTGAAGAGCTACACGACAAGAACCTGCAGCTCCATCGGCGAGAGCGCCTGGCGGCGCTGGGAGAGATGGCCGCCGGTGTCGCACACGAAATCCGCAACCCCCTCGGTGCGATTCATCTGTATGCCTCGCTGTTGCAGCGCGACCTGGCGGACAGACCTAAGCAGCTCAAGCTGGTGCAACGCCTCAGTGCGGGCGCGCGTAATCTCGAAAACATCGTGGAGGACATTCTGGCGTTCGCCGGCGAGATACAACTGAACCCGAAGGCTGTCCGGCTTGCGGAGATTCTTGAGACCGTATTGGGGCAGGTCCAGCCGCAAGGCGCTACTTCAGCCGCCGGCCAGACTGGCGCAACCATCGAAATCGACGAGGCCGTGAAAGATGTGACGCTCTACTGCGATGCACGACAGATAGGGCGGGCGCTATTGAATCTGATCGGCAATGCGCTCGATGCGGCAGGAGAACGTGGGCAGGTCTGGATTCGGTGCGGGCACGTGGGCGCAAGTTCTCGTGATACCGCGGATGGATCTTACGAAAAGTGCGACATTTACGTGGAGGACAACGGCCCCGGGATTGAGCCGGCTCTTCTGCAACGTGTGTTCCATCCGTTTTTTACGACCAAGGATGGAGGGACTGGGCTCGGGCTGGCCATCGTGCATCGCATCGCCGAGGCCAACGGCGGATTCGTCCGCGCCGGGAATCGCAAAGGAGGCGGCACCACATTCGTTCTTTCCGTACCCGTGGCGGACACCGCAGCGTCGAAAGTCGAAGGTCGAAGCCTGTAGCCAGGAGCCAGGAGCCGGGCTTCGGATGAATGGACCGGTCAGGAGTTAAGGTATCATGGCCAACATCTGTGTCGTGGATGACAAGGCGCTTCTTCGGGAATCGTTGTCGGAGACGCTGGCGCGCGAAGATCATGAGGTGACGACGTTTGCGGATCCCTTGGAGGCGTTGGGTCAGATCAAGACCAATCGCTTCGACGCGATCCTGTCCGATCTGAAAATGCCGCGCATGGATGGGCTGACGCTCATTCGCGAGGTTCGTACCGCCGGTATCGACACGCCCATCATCATGATGACGGCGTTTGCCTCGGTATCCACAGCCGTCGAAGCGATGAGGCTTGGCGCGTTCGACTACATCCAGAAACCCTTTGAGGCTGATGCGTTGACGGTCCTGGTCGAGCGAGCGCTGGAACACGCCCGACTACGCTGCGATAATGAGGCGCTCCGCACTTCAGTGGACGACCTCGGTCGGCGTCGGACGTTGATCGGCTCGGGAACGACCTTGACCGATTTGAGGGAGAGGTTGGATCGGGTGGCGGCCGGCCACGATACCGTATTGATCGTTGGTGAATCCGGCACCGGAAAGGAGTTAGCCGCCTGGCACGTTCATCGCGCCTCTCCGCGAACAGACCGGCCCATGCTTTGTCTCAACTGCGCGGCGTTGTCGGCCAATCTGTTGGAAAGCGAGCTGTTCGGGCATGAACGGGGCGCGTTTACCGGCGCGGACCGCATGCGTAAAGGACGATTCGAGCTTGCGCATCGGGGGACGCTCCTGCTGGATGAAATCTCAGAAATGGCGCTTCCTTTGCAGGCCAAGCTGCTCCGCGTTCTCCAGGAAGGTGAGTTTGAACGCGTTGGGAGCAGTGCCACGCGTCGCGCCGACGTTCGCATCATCGCCACGACCAATCGAAACCTCGAAGAATGGGTCGCCCACAAGAAGTTTCGTGAGGATCTTTATTACCGGCTCAACGTCCTGCCGGTTTCGATGCCTCCTCTGCGCGATCACCCCGAGGACATTCCCGAACTGGTAGAATACTTTCTTCGAGACGTATCCGTTCGTCACGGCGGGAAGCGGGTACACGTCACACCCAAGGCAATGAAACTTCTGACGGACTATGCCTGGCCGGGCAACATTCGTGAGCTGGAGAACATCTGTCGCCGAGGAGCCACCCTCTGCACGACGGATGCGATTGAGGCCGAATTGATCGAACCCTGGCTTCGCCCCGCCGAACCACGGGGAAACGGACTCGCGTTCGGTCAGCTTCGCGAAGGACGGATGTTGGAGGATCTTCAGCGACAGCTCATTGAGCGTACTTTAGCTCAATACGGCGGCCATCGCGTCAAGACCGCCCGGGCATTGGGGATGGGTGTGCGAACCTTGGGCATGAAGATCAAGCAATGGCGCGAGGAGGCTGACCAGACGCAGCAACTTGCTTTCGCCACGACCTAGAACCTTGTTTACCCTCGATTGACGGGTTGGGTGGCCCACCTCGTTTCGAGGTGGGCCGCACGATGATGCATACTCCAACATCAAACCTTGTCGTATCATCCTGCCCCCACCTTCAGAGAAGGTGGGGCACCCGCGTCAGAATGCACCGAGCCGCGATCGTGAAGGAGTGTTTTCCTTGGAATAAACCGGATCGCTTACTTACGGGCGCGGCTCTGCAAAGGGTTTCTTATACACGCTCTGAGAGAGGGCTTTTGGGCAAGCTCTCTATGATTCGGAGCCCGCGCACGATCGGCCGAAGCGCAAAAAATGCCGAAGCGCCATGGGTGGCAACAGCCGTGCTCGCGCTGAGAACCAGGTTTCCTCTGGCGGCACGAGTCGTGCAATGGGTTTCAGGCCTGGGCTGCCGCTGGGCCTGTTCGAACGCGGATTCGGTCTCGTCGGGTGGGCTGCATGGTGTGCGGGAAGACTAAAGAAGAGGTGTGGGCAATGGGTAGCGCAAAGATCATCTTTGCGTTCCCCTTTGCCCCCAAGCTCCGCTAAAGGAAAGGTGAGTTAACGCGGGATGTTTCTTGAGAATCTGACCAATCGTGGTGCGACGCCGGCCCTGGTGAATACGCTTGTATTCAACGAAGCCCGGCTTCGGATGATCGCCGAGAACATCGC
>JADFMZ010000136.1 GCA_022563615.1 Planctomycetota bacterium | reverse complement strand
TCGAAAAGGCTCAGCAGGAGCTTCGCCCTCCCGCCAAAGACCCGGTGCACTCAAGGTCAACGAAGAATCGTTCGCAACCCGGCGGTCTTAACCGTAATCCATCAACAGCAGGATCATGCCGCCGACGTAGACGAGGGCGATCAGGACGGAGTCGAACCCCAGACGCCGGAAGACCTTTCGCGTGCTTTGATAGGTCAGCCCCCCGACGGCAATGGTGGTCAGCAGGATGGCCAACAACCCGGCGATCAGGTTCTGCTGGGTGTCCACAACGCCGGGCGCGATCAGCAGCGCGTCGCCCCGGAACCACGAAACCGCCTTGAGCATCGGGATCACAAAAATGTTGAACATGTTGGACCCGAAGATGTTGCCCAGGGCTAGGTCAAGGTTTCCCAGTCGCACAGCCGCCACACTCGTGCTGATTTCGGGAAGCGAAGTGGCAAAGGCCAGGAACCCCGCCCCGACGAACGTCGCCCCAAGCGGTCTTCCCAACAGCCCGATTTCGTGCGTGCACAGCGTGTCGGCGATTTGCGCGAGCCACCACGAGGTTCCCACGATGATGCCCGAAAGCAGGGCCACCTGCCGATAGAGTCCATTTCCGTTCGTGCTTGTGGCCGCTTTGGATGCCTCAGCCGGCAACTTCCTTTCGAATTGGAAGCAGAGCCTCATGCATCCGAGGTAGGTGATCAGGATTGAGCCGACCCAGACCATCTCGAATACCTGTGCGGCTCGAGGCGCGTTGTGGAGCTTGCCCATCACCACCATGCCCATCATGGCAAGCCCCAGCAGCAGCAGGCCGAAAGAGCTTGATAGCGTATGCGATGCACGAACCCCGCGCAGCAGCGACCCCCCGCCCATCAGGACGTTGAGCAAGACGAGGATCGTGATGTTGAGGGAACAACTTCCCAGGATGCCGCCCAGGGCCAGATCGACGTTGCCGATCCAGGTGGCGGTCCCGCCGCTGATGACCTCAGGCAGACTAGTGACGGTGGCCAGGAGGATCAGCCCGATCCATCCACTCCCGAGGTTCAGCTTGGTCGCCATCGCATCCGCCACGCGTGACAAGCGTGAGCCGGTCCCAATCACGACCGCGGACGCCAGCGCCAACTCGAAAAACAACGCCCAGGTCGGGAGCGATTCGCCGAAGATCATTTTGCTGAACAAAGTGGGTTCTTCCCTGCCGCGTCGCCAGGAGCACTCAAGAACAACGTTCGACCGCGCCGTCGGCCTGTCCGATACGGCGGTGTGATTCTAAAGCGTTCTCATTTATTGTGTAACGCCATTTCGGGGAAATCGCGCGGAAAAAAAACGGTCGTTGGACCGCTGCGGAAAAATAGAGCTTGCTCTAACGTTTGCGCCGGTGCGTGCACAATCCCAATAAGATGGCGTGATCTCCTGGAATCGGTCTACTCGGCGATGAAGAATCGAGCGTCGGTGCCGCCCGGGCCGACGCGAAGGGATACCTTTCGCATGCAGCGTGGGCAGCGGCCGGCGTAGGCGGTCCCCGCCGCGTTGCGATAAATGCGCGTGTAGACGAAGCAGCAGTCGAAGTGGATGCCCACCCAGGGGCGATCTCGGATTGACGGCTGGCCTAGCTCGTCGGCGCCGTTTTCTTTCAATCCTTCGATATCCAGGTGATAGGGCGGGCGCTGGTCCATGTCGGAACGTTTATCGGTCGGCGCCCGACCGGTTCTCAAGATGATCCCGAACCAACGTCTGGATTGAGTCGCCATGGGCCGTGCTGCGCTGGATCATCGCGTCGATGTTGCCCAGAAGCCTGGCCCGCAGCGCGGGATCGGACAGCTCAGCCACGTTGACCTGAACGGTGTAGCGTGCGGCGCGGGCAGTGGCCTCTGCCAAAACCGCGGCGATACCCAGGTCGCAAAGCAGATGACGATTGGCCAGCGCCTTGAAATCGTCCATGGCGGCCAGCGCTCGGGTTGCGACGGCGGCAATCTCCATTGGCACCGCGACAGCCCCCATAACCGTGTCGTCGCGGTTGGGAGGGGGTTCCGATCCTGTTGGCTTGTTGGCGGTCATGGCGGCATAGGCAGCCGCATCCTGCGTGATCAGAGCGCGGAGAATCTCATCGGCGGTGCGAAGCCGTCCGGCCGCCTGCTGAACACGCTCTCGCGTAGCGTCGTCGGTTTTCTTGCTGACTGAATAGGCCGCCACCATGCGGGCCAGCGCACAGGCCAGGGCGCCCGCAGCGGCAGCGACACTTCCACCGCCCGGTGTCGGCGTGCGATCGGAAACCTGATTGAGAAAGTCGTCAAGGCGTTGTTGTGCCAGATCATCCATCAGTGTCACTGCCTGATATTTTTCCGGTGCAGGCCTCCAGCATGAGTCGAAGAGCCAGGGTCGCCGGGTCGGCGTTGTCCACCGTTAGAGGTACATCCCATAAAGCCCGCTCCAGATCCTCGAATCGGTCCAGATCATACCACACGGGAAGCTGGAACAGATCGAGCCCTTCGGCGGCGGCCCTGGCTCGGGTCTGGTCCGCCACACCGGCCTGTCCCCAGAGGACTTCCCGAAACAGGGCCGGGCAACGCCGCCGCAGTCCCAGGAGGTAATAGCCTCCGTCCTCACAGGGTCCGAGAATCCCTTCATGTTTCGCCAGACTTGCCACAGCCGATTCGAGTGTGCTCTGCGGCAGGGTTGGGCTGTCGGCACCGAGGAGGATTACGCCGCTCGCCCCGGCCGTCAGAGATCGATCCACCGCCCGAAACATTCTGGCGCCGAGATCGCCTCTTCCCTGGGTCCAAACGTCGTCCGCGCCGGCTCCCAGAACATGACCAAGATCTTCCGCCCGTTCGTCCGGCGTCACGACGAGCTTCAAACGGAGTCCCTCGAGCCGCCGCCATCGCTCCCACACGACTCGAAGACAGGCCTCGTGCAACGCCGCCGCCTGCTCGTTCGTCAAGGGCGGAACCATGCGTGTGTTGACCATTCCCGGAATCGGATACTTGGCGAAGATCAACGCGGTGATTCCGGGCATGGTCTCAACCTAAGTCGTGCCGGGGTGGCGTCAACCTTGAGCCGGCGGGTTCTCCAACGGGCGGGCGAGGTTGCGGTCGATCTGCCGGAACTTGAGTCGGTAGGGCGGCAAGTGGTCCGATTCGAGTTGGACCTGCACACCTGGCATCGAGCGGGGTTCGATTACCGGACGAAACGGGTGGAGCCGGGATCGGTTTTTCTGTAGCTTTTCCTTGCCTGAGGGGCCTAGGATAGGCAGAGTTCATAGAGCCATGATGTCAGGCACGACGCTGTCGGTGTGTGTGGGCGTGACACGGAAAGCGTATCGGGGCTGCATCCGCAGCCTGCGAGGCGTTTTCCAGTGATGACGGCCCCAGGGCCAAGGGAAGCGCCTGGCGCGATCCATGGCACGGCGTTGCTTGACACGTGGGTGATCGACCGCTATCGTTTGGAGTGAACGGTTATGGGAACGAGCAATAGGTAATGGCTAAGTTGCGTCGGTGCCTTGCGCTCTTCGTTGCGCCGGGAGATGTCCTGGGGGGCGGTTTGACGCAGCATTGACGGTTTGCGATGTCAGGCGATGGCATCGTAACGGGGAATCCACCATGGGGTATGGTGCACCTCAGGGGCGGTCCTGTCCAAGCGGTCAACCGAAGTAGGTCCAGGTTGGTTTCGGCGTTCGCTCTAGTGGTCGACGCCGGTGCGACGCTCAGGCGGTTTCTAACCGTCTGACGCGGGGTTCAATAACTCGTAGGCGGCAGGGGTTGTTTGCCTTCTAATCGTTGGGTTTGTGAAGGATGGATGTAATGCAAGGGATGATACGTTTCAGGATCGGACTGCTGGCATTCGTTGGCGCGACAGCCTTGGTGTTGACCGGAGCGCGGGGTGCGGACGATCTGCGACCCCGAGAGGATTCCGGTCGATCGGGCGTGACCAGGGCCAAGACCGCCGCGCCGGTCGTTTCCACCGACGAGAGCGTCCGGTGGTCTCCGCGGTATTTCCCATTGGCTCCCAACACGCAGTTCACTCGAAAAGTCGTCGTTCTCGGTGGCGATGCTGATTCGGCGGCAGCTGTCGGTGGCGATAAGTTGGTCTATAGCAATGTCAACGGCAAGTTCGTCTTTGTGCTTCCGAGGAATTCGACGATCACAGACGACCTGACCCTTACCGCCAAATCAGGCTGCGCGTTGCGACGTTTCACCTTTGAGGTAGTCGGCAAAGCGGACCCGACGGGATTGGGCGGGCCTTACACGGTGAATTGGGTGCTGTTCGACACTTGCCCGGCTGCGGGCGGATTGGTGATTGACGGCAGTCTGGGCGAAGAGGCGTTTCCGGACGATGGCCCTCGCACGATTGAGGTTATTCTCCCCAAGGGTGTCGAGTTGCCGTCGTCGACGATCTGGCTGGGCGTTCGAGTGAATCGGAGCAACGCCGGTGTCGTCGTGGGAACCCCGCCATCGTGGGGTTTCTCTGGGGACATACTGGACTTTCCGCTGGCCACCTGTTCGGGCAATCTGGGCGGATTCCCCCAGCAACCCCACGCCAGCTTCAACGCGGAAGTGTTCGTCGATGATAGCTGTCAGGACGCATACGTCGCGTACCGGAATCTTAATCCCGGTCGCGGCGGCGAGAACGAAGGTCGGAACGTGCGTATGGCGGACGATTTGGAACTCAACGTTGCGGGCTGCGATCTATGCGGCTACGAGGTTGGCTTGCGCGGACAGGCGGTCTGGAGTTTGGACGTCCGGCGAGATAATGGCGGAGTTCCGGGCACGGTGATCGAAGGCACGGAGAGGCTCTTTTTTACACAGAGCGACAACGCGCAGATCGGTCATGTCCTGATCGACCCGCCGATCAGTCTGGGTACGACGCGGGTGTGGATGACGGTCAGTCCCAACGCGCGAACGGGAAAGTGGATCCTGGTCGGCCGAGACGCATCCGTTGGCCGAACGGCCGTAACGTTCGCCGTTTTGGACGGTGATACCGGCCAGTGGGATGTCCGGTTCCCCGATCGCCCGGACGAGCATGGGGGCTTCTATGTGACCCTGTTTTGCGCCGGTCAACCGCCCCTGGGTGCATGCTGTGACATGTTTATTCTGGACGAGGAAGGCGAGGCTGTTTGCCGGGACGTACCCGAGATGAACTGCGCCTATCCGGCACGCGGCAGCGCCTTGCTTCCGAGTTGGAACCCGGGCGGCGCTTGTCGCGTCTGTGAAGGTGGTTGCAACGGCGGCGGACGTTGCGGCGATGATAACGACTGCAGCGGAAGCGCCGACGGCGTCTGCTTCCAGAACACGTGCATCGGAGGATGCCGGACGGGGCTGGAATGCTTCGACGACACGGATTGCCCCGGCACCGACAATGGCGAAAACGGCGTCTGCGTCGACAACAGCCCATTCAACCACGCCTGCGGAACATCGGCCTGTTGCAAGCCGGACGGCTTTTGCGACAACCTTACGCAGAATGAATGCAACGCCGTCCCTCCGGAGGCCCCCCCGGGGCGCATAAACCGGCAGTGGCAGCGCGGGAGGTTCTGCGGTGAAGGGCTATTTCAGCGATGTCCCTTGATTGCCTGTCTGGGGCAAGAGGGTGAATGCACGGTCGAACGCCAGCGGTTTTGCAACGGCGGTTGCATACCTGGGGACGGCGCGGCGTGTCGCTTCGACTCCCAATGCCGGGGCGAATGTTTTCTGAATGTATGCCAGGGTGGTTGTCGCCCAGGAGCGTCGTGCCTATCCGCCGCGCAGTGTAACGATGACGGGGTTTGTGTTTTCGTCGCGGCGGATACGCCCGAGTGCATAGGCGGGGCGCGTGACGGTGAGTTCTGCGATCCAGACGGCATAGACGTTTGCAGGGAGTCGTATTGCGAAAAGTTTGTCGGCTGTGAAGACGTGGACTGCTGCACCGACGTGTGTCTCTTTTCTCCCGGCTTCCCTCTCCAGACTGACTTTTGCTGCACCACGGAATGGGACGAGCAATGCGCCGAGTTGGCGCGAGACCAGGTACTCGACCTTTGTCCCACGCTGCTGCCTGAGAATGATGAATGTGCACCGACGGATCGAATCCAGGGCGCTAGTCTACTCGATGCCGTGGGAGACGAGAAAGTGGGCGGCGGGACGGCCAGACCCAAAACGTTTCCGGGATCGAGCACAGATCCGGGTTTCTGCTGCCACAACGGTTTCGAGCAGATTTGCGTGGAGGGGGATTTCGCCGACGACGCCTGCAAAACCAACGAGGATTGCGAACCCGGTGGCACCTGTCGGATCCGAACTCCTAGGCCGGGTGAGAAGGCCCTGGCGACCCACTGGTACCGGTTCAACGTTCCGGAACGCGGGGAGGGAGAGCCAGAATTCGTTTCGATTCAACTGGACACGTGTTCGAGCCCGGGTGATACCAGCAAGCTCGATTCGCTTATCGAGGTGTTCTCCATCGCGGATTCCGATCTGGGTAAGTGTCAGGATATCGGGCGTTGTACTGACGGGTCGTTCTGTCGCGTTACCAATGACGACTGTGCGGACGGTTCGAGGTGCCTGAAACGGGACGAGGCCTGCAGCGTGTCCGCTCAGGACTGCCCCGTGAGCGCCGCATGCAGTTTCGACTTGGAGGCTGCCTGCAATCGGACCACCTCGCTTGGAATCATCGGCTGCAACGACGACGCCTCCGACAGCTGCGGCCACCCGAGCCGGGACAAGCTCTCCCGGCTTTGCCTGGAGGATCTCAAGCGCGGGGAGACGTACATCATTCTGGTGGCCTCCAAGGATGAGGACACCATTGGTGAGCTGCGCCTGCGGCTTACGCCCGTCCTGAGCTGCGACAACGGCGGCGACGCAGTGGCCAACGATTACTGCCGTCGAGCTCTGCCGCTGCCGTTCCACCCGACCTTCGAGATTGTAGTGCCGTTTGACCTGGCTGAGGCGACCTGGGACTGCGAACCGGCGGACCAGACGTGTCTGCAAATGCAGACCGACGTCTGGTACGAGTACCGGCCGGATTTCTCCGGAGAGGCTACGTTTGAGGTGTGCGGTCCGGACAATGAGTCCACACCCGATACGTGCGTGGCGATCTACGACGGGTGCGACTGCCCACCAGTCGTCGGGCCCGTGTTGGATTGCGGCTGCCTCAATCTCGGCGATCCGGAATGTATCCTCGGGGCGTTGGAAACGATCGACGTGGTGGGAGGGCAATGTTACAAGGTGCGCGTGTCGGGCACCCGCAACGAGCAGGGAGCGGCCGATTTGAACATCCGTTTCCAGGTGAACGACTGCGACAACAACAGCATCCCCGACAACTGCGAGCTCAGTTGCGGAGAGACCGACGGCCCCTGCGACATGACCGGTTGCGGCACGAGCGAGGACTGCAACGGCAACGCCATCCCGGATGTGTGTGACATCCTGATCGCCGACGGCGGGCTGTGTGATCCGACCCAGCGCGATGATTGTTCGACCGATGCGGACACCAGCGGGCGGCCTGATGAGTGTCCCAACTGCCCCGTGGGTGTCATCGAGTGGCAGAACCCGCCGGATGGCGTGATTGCCGCAGGATACCCCTTCGACCCCGCGAGTTGTGAGGCCACCGGCATCAACACCATCGAGGTGCTCGCGCCGACCGGCGCCGATGATGTCTGCTGGCGTCTGTGCGAAACCGACAACACCGGAACGATCAACTTCATTAGCAACGTAACGGAAGTGGCCGGCACCTATACGATCGAGCTGGATCGACCCATCACGCCCGGCGCGAGAACGTCAATCCGTTACCTTAACAATGATGGCGGCGTCGCAATCGGTCGGTTCGTCGCCCATCCTGGGGATGTCAACGCCGACGGCACAGCCGATATGCGCGACCTGGCCGTCATGATCGATATTCTGCGCGGCCGGTTCGAGCC
>JADFMZ010000135.1 GCA_022563615.1 Planctomycetota bacterium | reverse complement strand
GCCTTCCCCCAGTACACTCGGCGCGTCGATCGAGGCGAGCAATAGAAGAGGCGATTTCACTCTGCTAAGGTTGAACCAGAATCCCCCGACGACCGGCATCGTCTATCTCGGATGGAACAGCGATCCGGTGGCGTTTACCAACGGCGCGGAACTCCACCGCATCGCCCACCCGGCGGGCGCGCCTCAGGCTTACTCCAAGCAAGAGGTGGATACCAGCCGGGGCACCTGTCGAGGATGGCCGCGAGGCGAGCGGATTTACAGCACCGACCTCATCGGCGGTACCGAAGGGGGCAGCAGCGGTTCTCCAGTCACGAACTCAGCCGGCGAAGTGGTTGGTCAACTCAGCGGCGCCTGCGGCTTTAACGTTGGTGATCCATGCGACTCGGTATCCAACGCCACGGTCGACGGAGCGTTTGCGTTCTACTTTGACCAAGTGTCGCCGTTCCTTGACCCCGTTGGTTGCACCCCCTCGGCAGAAGTTTGCGACGACGGCATTGACAATGACTGCGACGGCGACGTCGATTGCGCCGACGCGGACTGCAGCGGCGACCCGGCCTGTGCATGCACTCCTTCGACGGAGGTTTGCGACAACGGTGTCGATGACGACTGCGATGGTGCGACCGATTGCGACGATGCCGATTGCAGCGCCGATCCTGCGTGCGAAGCCTGCACGCTCGGTCAGGAGGGCGACTCCTGCGTGGACGACGCCGACTGCTGTTCGAACAAGTGCAAGGGCCGCTCGGGCAACATGACGTGTAAGTAGCGGTCAATCTACCGGGACGGAGCCCGGACATTCATAAGAAACGGACCGAGGGCGGGAGTCACCATGCTCCCGCCCTCTTTTTGTTTGTGGATGCTTGCCGGGTCCCAAGAGCTTGGAAGTTGTACGATTCGGCGGCAGCTTCGCCCTCCCGCAGAACAACCCGCAAGTTCAAGATTGACGAAGCACTACCTCGTTATGCGGGTGCCGGCTTGGCCGGCGACGGCCTCGACGGCGCGGTCCAGCGGGCCGATGGCTACGTAGGCATCGGGCTTGTTCGTCGAATCGAGGAAGTTGACCGCCCCTTGGATTTTCGGGCCCATGGAGCCGTCGGGGAACTGACCCTCCTGCAGCCATTGCCTGGCTTGCGACAGGGTCATTCGATCGATTTCACGAGAACGGGGCGTGCCGAAGTCGAGGCAGACGCGTTCCACGTTGGTCAGGATCGTCATGGCATCAGCCTGAAGTTCGGCGGCCAATAGCGCGCTGGCTAAGTCCTTGTCGATCACGGCGCGAACCCCTCGGAACCCGTCGTCGGCGTCGCGCAACACTGGGATGCCGCCTCCTCCGCACGCGACAACCAGATCCCCGGCGTCCACGGCACGGCGAATCGTTTCGATTTCCTGAATGTGCCGAGGCACCGGCGACGGAACAACCCGTCGATACGTGTCGGGGCTGACCTCTTTGACCGCCCAGCCTTCGTCCCGTTCGAATTGGTCGGCCTCTTCTCGGGTCAGCGGCCGGCCAACCGGCTTGGTCGGATTGCGGAAAGCAAGGTCATCGGCATCCACCACGATCGTGGTAACCATAGCGGTGACAATGCGGGGATCGCCTCGGCGGTTCAGTTCGTTCATCAACGTTTGGGCAATCATGAACCCCATGCCTCCCTGGACATGAGCGACAGCCACCTCCATCGGCAAGGGATAGATCCGGCCGGCACCGGCCTCGTTGCGAAGGAGAAAGTTGCCAATCTGCGGGCCGTTGCCATGGGTGATCACGAGCTGATGGCCAGCCTGGACAAGATCCGCAAGCGCACGCGCCGTCTTGCGCGAGTTGGAGAACTGCTGATCGACGTTGCCTTCCTCCCGGGTCTGGGAAATGGCGTTACCCCCCAGCGCAATGACCAATCGGGAAGGGGCGACCTTGTTTGAATTCATGGTCGTTGTCCAATCATTCCATTACGCAGGTTCGACCGCTGGCAACCAAGTCTTTGGGGAGTGCCTGAAAATCAACAATCATGGCGTTCACACGTCATCATCTTCGACCAGCGGAAGGTCCAGGTTCAGCTGGAGGGGTGGTTCAAGAAACGCCCGACGATGTGGATCCAGCAAGGCCCGACCCTGGCACCTACTTATTGAGGAGCCAATCCACGCCCTGACCTGCCGGGTTCCAACGTGCCCATCTACGAAACGGGTCAGTCCAGGGATATGCCCTTGTTGTCGGTTTCGTCCTTGGCCGACATCGAATACTTATCTTCCTGGCGCTGGTGATTCACGCGGAGTTTTTGAAGATACAGGTTGTGCACATCTTCCGCGTTAAGGCCAACGCATTGAGCCATGCTGATCCAAAAAAAGAGCAGGTCGATCACCTCGACGCGGGCGTTCTGCAAGTCGTGGACGGCGAAGCGCTGCCCCTGCTTCGCTTCAGCACACCAATGCTTCCAGAACGTACAGTCCCGGAGTTCTTCAAGCTCGTTGGCGGCGGCGTTGATGTAATCGTTGAGCCACCGACCGGCTTGCAGGGCGTCAAATTGTTCGTGGAGCGACTTGGTGTCGTAGCCGATGCGCTTGTTCAGCGCTGCCTGCTTCTCAAACATATCCTCCAACACGGCGGGCTCCATTACAGTCTCAGGAATCGATGTGCCGCGATCCGACACCAAGCGGGCCGATAGCGCCCTGCTGCACCATCGCGCCTCAATTTGCGGGTAACGGGCAGCGCCCTATGGTTGTGCGCCACCGCTTTCAAGCAATGCGCACGCCGATTGTTGTGAAGTTCGTGCACTGCTCAAGAGCAGTGGCACACCCAAGAGCAATCCGTGACGCTTCTCCACGGTCAAACCCAACCATGCGACGCCGCCCGGGCGCCTATTCCGCCTCGGGTTCTGCAAGCCGTCTTGCGCAAGTATGGAACTACGGTTTCGACCGGCCGGACACACCTGCCGAGGCCTGAACGATGGACCCGGTCGGAACGAGGTAGATTTCGACCCGACGGTTCTGACTGGCGCCGGCTTCCCGGCTGTTGTCCCCAATGGGGCGGTATTGACCGTACCCCATCACGCCGATCCGCGAAGGCGAGTAGGCAAACCGTTGGAGGGCGCTGGCCACCGCGATGGCGCGATGGGCCGACAGGTGCCAGTTCGTCGGATGACGCTGCTTGGTCTCCGGTTTGACGATCGGGCGATTGTCCGTGTGCCCCACGACGATCACCTCAAACCCGGTAGCAGCCGGCGATTGGATGACCTCACTGAAACCACGTAGAACCTCCATCGAAGAGTTCTTGACCACGTCGCTTCCCAGGGCAAAGAGCAGGTCTGCCTTCCATTTGACCGATCCGCGCGCCGGATCATAGTCCACCATGGAAGGATGCTGCTCGGCAAATCGTTTGAGGGCAGAGTCGAGCTGCTTGGGCAGCTTCGGCCCGACCATGGTAATCTCACCGAGCGTTTGCCGCCCAGCGATTCTTTCCAGCTCTCCCAGCGCCATCTTCCGCATGTCGTCGAGAATCTCGTTTTCACTGCGTAAATTGGTCAGAAGTTCGTTCTTGGTGTCCATTTCGCGCTCGAGCGCCGCGGTTCGACTCCTGACCGAGTCACCGGACATCCGCGCATCAAACAGTTCTTGCGCCAGCGCCTCTTTCTGAGCCGCAAGCGAGCGGTTTTCCGCCTTGACCAGGCGGTGCTCATTCATCGACACACACCCGCCGCCCCAAACCACCATGAAAACTCCCGCGATCACGCCTGCCATCCACCCGCTGCCACGCATCAAACACCTCCCGCTCTGATAGCCATTTTCCTAACCCGAACGCTTCACCAAAAAATAGGTGACAACCGCCGCCACAACACTAATCCCAAACGCCGCCCCGGCGAACATGGCCAGGTGTCCATAGATCCATTGCAAGAGCGACGGTGTAATGCCGCGAACCAGCGCCGCCGAGCCCAACCCCGCGACAAGCATTACCGCCACCGCCACCACCATGAGCGCGGTCAAACCCGATGAAACGGGATCCGGACCGTACTGCACCGCCTCGGCAACGCCCACGCGGGCTTGCCCCGGCCGCGGTTCCGCACCGGGTTCCAGCAACGCTTCGCCGGGTTCCTTCTCCTCCGACGCCTCGGGAAGCGCCTCGTCCAGGCCGGCCCGAGTCGCGTCGCCCAACTCGACGTCACCTTCTTCCTTGCCCTCCTCGCCGGGCGTATAGATCTCGGCCAATAGCTCCTGCCCCAGCGAGGTGTCATCACTCTCTCTGGTCAGTTCCATGATCCCCGAGCCGCTGCCTACCCCCTCGAGCCCCAGGCCGGCCACATCGGTTACGGCTGTTTGGGCAAGTGGGTCCACCTGCTCGTCCAGATCCTCGTCATCGAAGACGTTGATGCCTACCGAAGGGACGGAGCTTCCCTCTTTGCTGATTTGGGTGGCCGTCGAGCCGCCCTTGGTTCCCATGGCGGTATCGCCGGCATCAGACTCGTCCAAGCTCAGGATGTCGCTGCCGGAAGAGGCCAGACCAATCGTGGAGTCCTCGGCCGGCTCAAGAACGATGGCGCCGCTTGCGGACGCTGCGGACCCGGACGTGCCGTCGGTCCCTAGCTCCACGGCGAGTGCATCGACATCCGCGACTTTGTAGTTGACCGATCCAGCGTCGCGGAACTCGCGGAGCTTGCCGTCGCGCACCAAAGCCTTGAGCCCATCCTCTGTGTTACCAATTTTTTGGGCCGCTTCAGGAGCGGAGTAAAACATCTTGGCCATCACCTAAGGCTCGCTTTCGTGATGCACGGCGCATGCGGTGTCAGGGCATCTGACTTTCACTGCTTTGAAGTCGAAGCGCCCGCTGTTGTTCGACCATCTGCTCGACAACATCGGGCGGCAGATCGCAGATATTGTAGTTCTCCAAGTATCGATCATACCTCCAGGTTCGCGAAGCCGCCAGACGCAGGCACCCCTTCTGAGATAGATATTCGTACACCCAAATCGTCATCGTGTCCGCGTCCACGAGGTAGACGCCATAGGTGCCCTTGCTGAGCTGGCCTGAAAACGCGAACACCCCCCGGGCGCCGACTCCGCCGCCGGTCTGCCCCAGGGCCACTCGGTCCCAGGGTGGGCCCGCAGGGCGAATGAGCTGCCCCACGGCAATCACGACCAGGGCCGCTGCGATCAACCAGTATACCGGGTGCGGCGAACGCCTTGCGGGCGGAACGACTACCGCCGGCTGTGGTAGGGTGCTGGTTTCAGGCATGACCGCCACCTTCGTGTTACGCACATTCGCCCGGATCGCCCAACGGCATCACCCCTTTGGCCTGACGCCTCGGCGATGTCGAATTATAGCGGCTCTTTCCGCGTACTCAAGGATTCGAAGCGGGCGACACCGGTAGGGGTGCATGACAGCATCGGCGGGCAAGTGTCATCCGTCGCATGTCTGAACCGCGGGAGCATAGAACAGCCCCGAAGGGGCGTCTTAGACCAGCCCAGGGCAACGCCCTGGGACTGATTCAGTGCGGGACACTGCGAGCCCTGAAAGGGCGGAGTACGCCTATGCCGCCCTTTCAGGGCTTGCCTTCGTCTCGCCCACCAAATCCCAGGGCGTTGCCCTGGGCTGTTATATTGTGCCCTTTCAGGGCAGAGGGAGAACCCGCACGCGGAAGATGGCGCCCGTCTTCGCACCGTCGATCATCCCCGCCTAAAGTGTCATGCACCCCAACTGTAGCGAGGAATCGACGTGGCGGACGGCCCGGCCGCACAAGCCGTCGCCCCCGGACTTCACGGCACTATTGCTTGGCCAGCCTTGAACGGAGCAATGGCCTCATGGGAGGGCGAAGCTCCCGCTGAGCCGCTCCAACCCTCATGGGCCTCGTTCACGGCAACGGCTTGGGAAGACCCGCTCGAAGGTTCAACAGACGCCGCCTCGAAAATCGCTCCGGGTTTTGCCGAAACCGCCGCCGCGTGGCTTCCTGGAAGAAACCCTCCGAAGGTGGAAGATCGTTGCCAACCTCATCGTAGAACTTCAGGGCCTCCTCCAAACACCGGGCGGCTTTGAGATTCAACCGACGGGTCTGCGCCGGGGTTTTTTCTTTGCGGGCCGATTCCGCGCATATCTCGTGCAACATGATCCATTGGGCTACGTCCAGAATCCGCGACGGTTCCGTCGTAGGATTGACGACACCGAACTCGTCGGAATCGGATGTTGGGGCGTCGGCGGGAATCCCAAAGCACAGCCTCCGGACCGCCTCACAAGTCGGGCAGGTCGCCTCGATGGCCACGGTCCGTCGACCTCCGGCAGTGTCCAAGGGCTTGGGCGACGCACCACATAGAGGCCCCTTTCCACATGCCGGGCAGGGCGTAGCCATCAGGTAGCAATAGGCCTCGACCAAGCTGTGTACGGAAAGAACGTCGTCAGACATGTCCGCTCTTGGGGTTTTCGAATGGCGCGTCTGAGAAACATCTCTTCGGAGTCGCGCCCTTAGGAAGCGGCCAATCCTCTGCGATGCCTGGATCAGCCACCGGTCGCAGCCGAGGCGCCCGTCGTGGCCCGTTTGGATTCATCAGCCTCGGCGTCTTGGCCATTCGCCTGAGTCGGAGCCTCCGCCTCGCCGCCTTGGTCCCATTGTTTCAACACTTCCAGTTGCGAGCCCAATTGTTCCGCAATGATGTCACCGGGAACCTGTCCTGACTTTATGCCCGCGATCAATTGGTCGAGCATGTCGGCCTGTTGTTGAAACGCAGTCAGCCTCGGAGTAATGGCTGCCAGGGCGGGAAGATCGAAATACCAATATTCGTCCTCACCCTGAACGAATCGCACCTGCGCGCCGGCGTCGCCGGGCGAGGCTGCAAACGGACCCGGCACCGGCTTGAGCCGGCCGGTCGCCTCCGATCGGCTCACGACCTTGATCGCTTCCACTTCGAGACGAAAGGCCGTCTGAGGAGTCATGGCCTCCAGCACCTTGGTGAATTGGATGACGGGTTGCGGAAGCGCCTCGTTCAGCTCACGAAACTTTACGAGCAAGGCCGGAAACGTCTGCATGAGCTGCTCAGCCGCATCGACCTGACTCTCGACAAAAAAATCGGAAAGTTCGTCATACCGCTCCTCGCTCAGGAGCTTGTTGTACTCGACCAACATTTCCCGGAGTTGGGTTTGGATTCCATCGGTTCCCGCGTCAGCGCCGGCCTCGGCGGTCGCATCCGGCTGCTCTTTCGTCGGATCGCGGAACGGATGCCACTGAGCCCGCCCGTCCTTCACCTTGGGCTCAAGCCATGTCAAGCCGGTGGGCGGAAGCGGAGCGCCGTCGGTCCCCAGGTCGCGGTCGTAGGAACGGGGTGGTTCAATCTCCCGGCAAGCCGTGCCGGATAGCGCGCAAAGTAGAGCCGCGCAGGTCACGAATGAGTATCGGAAACGTCCGAACATCCAATGCACCCCAACATCAACGGCGGCCTCTCCGACCGCGCGGAGAATTCGATTTTCCTACCGTGGACTCGAGACAAAGTAACGGCCAGAGCTGGAGTGGTCAACCTTGGAGGCGGCCCGGCTTTGACGTCCGGCGCGTCACAGAATCGGCGGGCAGACATGATTTGTCGCACGTTCGAATCGCGGGTGCATCGAACAGCCCCCAGCCCCAAAGGGGCGCCTTAGATTAGCCCAGGGCAACGCCCTGGGTTCTAGTGATCCATGTGCGCGAAAACCCTGAAAGGCGTACGAAAACCCTGAAAGGCGTACGAAAACCCTGAAAGGCGTACGAAAACCCTGAAAGGGTGGAATAACCTTATCCCGCCCTTTCAGGGCTCGCGTTGCGTCGGACCGAATCGACTCCCAGGGCGTTGCCCTGGGCTATCCTGTTGTGCCCTTTCAGGGCGAAGCAGAGGATCCGCACACGGAAACCGTGGTTCGAACACGCAACGTCGATCATCCCCGCC
>JADFMZ010000134.1 GCA_022563615.1 Planctomycetota bacterium | reverse complement strand
GAGCTTATTCGACATTCCTCATTGGACCTGCGCGCGATCGAAGCCGACCAACCAGCCCGGCATGATACGATAGCAACCATCGCCGTTCAATGCTCTTCAAGTCGTAGGGTCCGCCGTGCGGACCACTAACCTTTTACGCAGTAGGGTCCGCCGTGGGGACCACTAACCGGGATCATTCCAAGATGGTCCGCACGGCGGACCCTACTGATTTCCCAATGTTCTTATCGCACGGCGAACCGGAAGGCATTAGAATGAGCGTCTGCCCCGGTAATACATTGTGATAACAGAGAACCCCTGCGAGCCTTCATTGTGAACGCCTCCGCAACGATCGGAGTCATCTTCGACATGGACGGCGTCCTTGTGGATTCCGCAGAGGCCCACTTTCAAAGCTGGCGGCGGCTGGGCCGGCAACAAGGAGTCCAATTAACCCAAGAGCAGTTTTCAGCCACCTTCGGTCGCCAGAACCGCGACATCATCCCGCTGCTTTTTGGCGAAGTGTCCGAACCCGCCTTACGAGAGATGGCTGACCGAAAGGAGCGCATCTATCGTGATCTGGTTCGCGCCAACCCTCCGATCGTGGACGGCGCTATCGATCTGGTCGTTTCCCTTCATGAGGCCGGTGCGCAACTGGCCGTCGGATCTTCGGGGCCCCGCGCCAACATCGACCTCATTCTTGAGGCGATGGGCGTTCGGGACCAGGTCCGGGTTGTCGTCAGTAGCGACGATGTTTCGCGCGGCAAGCCCGATCCACAGGTATTTTCCATGGCCTGTGACCGGTTGGGGTTGCCCTCCCGCCATTGCGTGGTCATTGAGGACGCACCCTCGGGCGTCGAGGCGGCGCGAGCGGCGGGTGCGCATTGCGTGGCTGTCCTGATGCATCATTCCCGTGAATCCCTGAAGCGTGCCCATCGTGTCGTGGAGAAGCTCGCGGACCTGCGGGTTGCGGATTTGTTCTCTCTGGTTCTTGATGAGAACGTATCCCGGTAGAAATCGGAAAAGACCAAGTTGGCCCAGGCGCAGGGAAAGCGTATTCAACGGGCCAGGAGGCTGTCCGTAACCTCCGCAAAGCATGGTTGGGGTGGTGGTGGTCTAAGCGCGTACAAGCCTACTCGATCAGGCTATTCACCGCCGGGTGTTCCCTTGGGCTGACGTTCGTCTGTCGATTCGGTGGGCGCGCCGATCTCTCGCAGACGTTGGGCGGCTGGATGGCTTGGGTTGGATGAGGCGGCCTGCTGGTAATGGGATATCGCTTCCTCTCGTCGGCCGAGGGATTCCAGCAGCAGACCGAGGTTGTAGTGTGCCTGGGCGTAGGCCGGGTCGATCTTTAGGGCCTTGCGATAGTGATCCTGGGCTCCGCCCGAGTCGCCCTGAAGTGTCAAGGCATTGCCCCAGTTCAGATGCGCTCTTGCGGGAAGCGGCGCCAACGCGGCGGCGCGAGCAAACCGGGCAAGTCCCGCCTCGATTTCGCGGTGTTGAACCAAAGCGGTTGCCAGTGCGCTGTGCACTTCAGGGTCGTCGGGGTGGATGTCTGCGGCTACGGTCAGATTCGCAATGGCGTCAGCGAAATTGCCCGTTTTGAGCAGACGCTTGCCGCGCTCAAAGGCCAGCGCGGCGCTGACACCCATGGCCAGAACTTTGTTTCGCACGGGGTCATGGACGCCATGGGTTTCGGTAAGGAGTCGTGCCCGCCCGACCGCCGCATCAGCCTGCTCGAATCGGCCAAGTCGCCGATAGGTTTGAGCCAAGGTCGCGAGCACGGCGCCGTCTCCCGGACTCAGCGTAGCGGCTTGCTGTAGGTGCTGCAGCGCCGAGTCTGTTTCATCCATCCGAAGTAGAATCTGCCCGAGATTGCGATGGGCGACCGCCAGATTTGGATTCCGCTCGAGCGCCGAGCGGTAAGCATCTCGCGCCGCATGCAAGTTTCCGGTTTTTGAATGTGCTTCGCCGATGCGGAAGTAAATGGGGGCGTAGCGCGGCGCGAGTCGGGCGGCGGATTGGTACACGGGGATTGTCTCGTCGGGGCTGCGACCCTGCAGGTCCAGAATGGTCGCAAGCAGATACACCGGCTCGAAGTCATCCGGTGACAGCTCCTTCGCGCGGCGGTAGCAGCGCTCGGCGCAGTCATACAAATGGTGGGCGTCACAAGCCTGGCCGAAGTGCATCCACGCCCGGGCAGAGTTAGGCCGGGCGACAACCTTCGACCGCGCATCCTGAAGAAGCCCGGCAACCTTGGGTTCGACTCCCCTGGAATCAAGAATGGGTATTCCATTGCCGTCAGCCGTTTCGCCCGGCGCTCCCTTGCCTGTCGCTCGGATCCAATAGGCGCCGGCGGCGACAGCCAATCCCGAAATCAGGACCAGAGTGAGGGCCTGGTAGCGCCTGCGTGGATGTTTCCCTTTAGCGGTGGGATCCAACGGGTCAGGCCGCGAGGTTCGGCGAGACTCATCGTCAGGCTTTCGCTTGAGGTCGCCCTCCCGCGATGGACGGCGTGCCTCCGCCGCAGGTGACATCTTCGCGGACTTGCGCCGCCGGGTCATTGTTGGGCGTTCCCATTTCCTCGGAATAACTCGATGCGTCGGTCTGCCGGTGTAGCGGGGAAGCGCTCCAGCAGTCCGTCCGGCCAGCGCACGTCGATCCAATCCACACGATCGGCTGAGCCCAGTCCGAAATGAGCTATGGGATCATTGGAGGAAAGGTAGCCGAAACCTCGGTTGATAGTTCTAAGGAGGGATCGTTCGCCGCAACGGACGGTGATCTTCGCGCCGATGGCATCACGACGAAGGGCCGGGTCCACGGCGCGAACCATCAGCCAATGCCCCTGACGCGGTGCGTCGTTGCGGTACAGGCGAGCCCGGCCTTGGGCGTTGGCGACCAACAGGTCGAGATCGCCATCCGCATCGATGTCGCCAATCGCCAGGCCGCGTGAGATCTCCATACGGTTGCAAAAGGGTCCGCACAACTCCTCACTCAAGGTGAATCTCCCGGAACCGTCGTTGAGGTAGAGCAGGTTGGGCTCGGCATAGCGATCCCAGGGTGGCCTGGGTTCTGCGCCAGATAGCAGTAATCCTAGTTTGACTCGACCGTTCACGACGACCAAATCCAGATCGCCATCGAGTTCGATGTCTAGCGCCGCCGTTCCGAATCCCGTGTGAATCATGCTGGAAACCGCCAGGCCGCTTTCCCCGCTCACATCAAAAAAACCGGTGGCTGCTCCGAAATTTCGATAGAGCGTGTTGGTCTCCTGAACCAGATGGGTGACGAACAGATCGAGGTCGAGGTCATTGTCCAGGTCGGCGGCCAGCACGCCCATGCCGGCTTCGGGCTGACCTTCAAGGTTGTAGGCCACACCTAAGATCATGGCGTCATCGCGGAAGGTTCCGTCGTGTTGGTTGATCCACAGGTTGTTGGCGTAGGCGTCGTTGGCGACGTAGATATCCATCCAGCCGTCGTCGTTGAGGTCCGCACACACGACGCCCAGGCCGGCGGCCGCGACCGAGGCGATCCCTGCCGCTGGGCTTACGTCGTTGAATGTTCCGTCGCCGTTGTTATGAAGCAGGATGTCGTGGGTCGGAACAAAGGCTCGCGGGCTGCAATACTCGCGACGGCCGGCTTGATCGGTGCAGTGGCGACGGAAGTGGTGCTTCACGTAACGGGTTACGAAGAGATCGAGGAACCCGTCTCGATCATAGTCGAGGAAAGAGGCTGAAGTAGACCAGCCATCAACGTCAATTCCCGCCGCGACGGTGATGTCCTCAAACGTTCCGTCCCCCCGGTTTCGATACAGCCGGTCCGGTCCAAGGTTGGTCACGTACACGTCCGGGCGGCCGTCGTTATCGATGTCTCCTATGGCGACACCCATTCCGTATCCCCCGTCGCCGAGGCCCGACGCCTGGGTGACGTCGACGAAATGACCGCTTGGCTCCTGTTGGTAGAGCCGGTTGGTCAGAGTCCGGCTGGTGAGGCGATCCGGGAGCCCGGCATGGGCGCTGGTCAGGTAGATGTCAAGGTCGCCGTCGTTGTCGTAGTCGAATAGTGCTGCGCCAGCGCCGCCGGTAATCTCAGGAAGCCACAGGTCGCCGCGCCCGCCGGTTTCATGGGTGAACTCTAGACCGACCTCGTCGGTGATTTCGGTGAACCAGGTCTGCGTATTCCCTCGGCGCTGGGTCTGAGGCTCATCGTTGTGCGTTTCCTTCGATGTGTCGTTGCGACACGCGGCGATGAACAGGGTCGCTAGCGATATGCTCAACACACACCGCAGCCGCCCACCGGATTGATGGTGCGCCGGCGGAGCCCATACGAGCGCAGCCAACCTTGCTAGAGCATTTCCGGTTTTCGTATGCCGTGTCCATTGCTCTTGGCAAAACCTCGAACAGTGATAAATCGCGCAGGCTGAAGCCTGCGGCTCGGAACACAGAAACGGAAAATACTCCAGCATGGGGCGAGGCGCGTTCATGGCTGGCGCCCACGTGCCCTGAGCCGCCGGAGGCGACGAGCCGCACGATGCGTCGGGTCGATCTCGGCGGCGCGTCGATAGTGGGCCAGGGCCTCCTCCATTTTCCCGAGGCGCTCCAGCAGAAAGCCCAGGCTGAAGTGAGCGTCCGCATGGTCCGGGGAAAGTTGCGTGGCCTTCTTGTAGTGATCGGCAGCCTGCTCGACATCTCCGCGCGACGCCAACGCTTTGCCCCAATAGAAATGCGCCTGAGCGCCGAGTTCACCCAACTTTGCCGCTTGCTCGAATTCGGCGATCGCCTCATCGATGTCTCCCTGACGGCGCAAGGCTTCGCCGAGCAGGACACGTGCCCTGGTGTGTTCCGGCGCATGGGTGCGGGTCTTGCGTAAGTGCCCGATGGCGTCATCGAGTCGGCCTTGGTCCAGAAATACTGATGCCAGTGCAAAATGTGCAATGGCCATATCGTCTTTCAGCGTCAGGGCTTTGGTAAAGTGCGTGATCGCCAGTTCGGGCCGACCCGATTCTCGGTACGACTGTCCCAGTGCGGCGTGGATGTCGGGATTATCCGGTTGCAATTCCAGGATGATCTTCAGGTCGGGGATGGCCTGAACGTATTCACCCGCATCCAGATGGCGCTCCGCGCGCTGTTCGCAGGCTGCCAGGTTGACGGCCAAGGCCAACACTTCCGAATGCACCGGATCGCGGATGGCGTGGGATTTTTTCAAAGTTTGAGCACGCTCCGCAGTTTCTCGGGCGCGATCTTTTTGACCCATGCGGGCATAGGCCCGCGCTAGACTCGAAACAACCGCGCCTTCCTTCGGGGCGAGCCGGGCCGCCCGCTCAAGGTGTATGACTGCTCTCGGCAGATCGCCCAGCGCAAGAAGGACATCCCCAAGCCCTCGGTGTGCCAATGCGTAATCCGGTCGCAGTTCGAGCACGCGAAGAAACACCTCGCTGGATTCGGCCATTTGGCCGCGTAGCGCCAGGGCATAACCCAGCCGATATTGGGCCGGCGGATAGTCCGGCGCTCGATCCACCGCTCGTTGCAGCAGGGCGATCACCTCATCGGGATCGGCGCCTTGATGCTGACGAACGATGGCTAGCAGATAGATCCAGCGGAACCTATCCGGGGCCAACTCCGTAGCATGGCGATAGGCGACCTCGGCACAATCGTACTCGTTATGGGCGTAACAGACCGCCGCCAGATGGCCCCAGGCTTCTGGGGACGTCGGTCGCGTGCGCAGCGCCCCGCGCGCTTCACGGATCAGCCGGACAACAGCCGGCTGCATGCCCGTCGTATCAGGATCCGGGACTTCCCATTCGGACGCCGAAGCCTTGGGGTTGGTCGATGGCCCAGCCTCCGCCGCCGGCTCCAACGCAAGCAGCGAGAGCGTGGCTCCTATCAGACTGATCGCAAAGATTCTGATCACGGTTGAGCCCGGCCGTCTCCTCGACTCAGCACCAGGTGGCGATCCACTGGCGTCGAGGGAAATCGTTCCCGGTAGCCGTCGGGCCAGCGAACGTCGATGTACTCCACCTTTGTACAATCGCCCAATCCGAAATGGGCGCGTGGGTCGTTGCTGGATAGATAGCTGAACCCGGCAGAGATTGTCCGAACCAGGCGGCGATCCCCAACGGCGACGGTCACACGCGCGCCAATCGCATCGCGTCGAAGCTGAGGGTCGACGGCGCGGATCATCAGCCAATGTCCTTCTCGCGGCGCGTCGTTGCGGTACAGGCGAGCCGGACCTTCAATATTGGTTACAAGCAGATCCAGGTCGCCGTCCTGGTCGATGTCCCCAACGGCCAGCGCCCGAGAGATCTCGATCGGCGCGCAGAACGCCGCAACCGGATCCTCGATTCGAGTGAAACGCCCATCGCCATCATTGAGAAAGAACAGGTTGGGTTCGCAATACACATCCCACGGTGCGGGCGGTAATGTTCCGGGAAGCAGATCCCCGTGAATCACGCGACCGTTTACGACGGCCAGATCCAAGTCGCCATCGAGTTCAACATCCAGGCTGACCGCCCCGAACCCCGTGTAGGGAAGGCTCGGCCAACTGAGACCGCTGGCTCCGCTTGCGTCCTCGAACCCGGCCGCTCCGCCGAGATTCCGGTAAAACGTATTGCTCTCCCCGACAAAGTGGGTCAGAAAGAGGTCAATATCTTCATCATTATCCAGGTCGGCGGCCACCACACCCATGCTTCCCTCGGGCATCCCGTTCAGATTGAACGCGGCGCCGGCGAGCAACGCTTCGTCTTGAAACGTTCCGTCCCGCTGGTTGATCCAGAGCTGGTTCGCCGTGCGGTCGTTGGCCACATAAACGTCCACCCACCCGTCGTCGTTGAAATCCTCACAGACGACGCCCAACCCAGGCATCGCAATCGAGGTCAATCCTGCCCTGTCGCTGACATTCGTAAATGTCCCGTCGCCGTTGTTGTGCCACAGCGCGTCGCTGATCCCCTTGAACATCTGGGGCCCGCAATAGTCGGGTCGTCCCGCAGGATCGAAACACTGTTCGGATGGGTCGTAGGCCACGTACACCGCCACGTACAAGTCCAGAAAGCCGTCGCGATCATAGTCGAAAAACGCTGCGGACGTGGACCACTCGGGCACCTTGATGCCGGCGGACTCCGTGATATCCTCAAACGTCCCATCTCCACGGTTTCGATACAACCGGTCCGCACCGAAGTTGGTCGCGTACAGGTCCAGATCGCCGTCGTTGTCGATGTCGCCAATCGCCACACCCATGCCGTAGCCGTCATTGGTCAGACCCGAGTCTTCGGTCGCGTCGTGGAAACGTCCCGTGGACTCATGCCGAAAGAACCGGTTCGTAGGCGCATCGCCGCGCAATCGTTCCGGCAGGCCGAAATGTCCGCTCGTAAAGTAGACGTCCAGGTCGCCGTCGTTATCGGCGTCAAACAACGCAACGCCGGAGCCGGCGATCTCCGGATACAACAGCCTGCCCTGCGCGCCGCTGACGTGGACGAATTCCAGTCCGACCTCCCGGGTGATCTCGGTGAACCAGGGGGTTTCTCCTTGGGGGGCGTCTGCTTCGGGTGCTGGAGGCTCGTGAGCTGCTTCGCGACGGCAATCAGCGACTACGACGACCGCTGCAACCGCGGCCACCACGACGAGGACACAGGGAAATCTCAATCCGCTCGTGCCTCGTTGGCGTAGTCTTGGGGTGATCGGAAAAATCGTACGCCCATCCTTTGGCCTTTGATACCCAGTCCAAAACCGCCGGTGTCGCCGCACTACAGCGTTCTCATTTATTGTGTATCGCCATTTCGGGAATAACTCCCGGAAAAAACGGTTGTTGGACCGCCACAGAAAATATAGAGCTTGCTCTAGGGATTGGCGTCCACCAACTTCGCCAGTCGCCGGGCCGCCGGGTGCTTTGGGTCGGCCGCCACGACTCGTTGGTAGT
>JADFMZ010000450.1 GCA_022563615.1 Planctomycetota bacterium | reverse complement strand
TGTGGTGTTCTTCCACACGGCTGAGGCCATGACCCCGGCCGGCGCCGCCGACGTCGTGCCGCTTGCGGGCGGCGGTGCGATCCTGGAGTCGATGCTCGTGGCGATCTCGCTGGGCGCCGTGTTCATGGGTGCGATGTCCTATATCGGCAACGGGCCGAACTTCATGGTTAAGAGCATCGCAGAGCAGATGGGCGTCAAGATGCCCAGCTTCTTCGGCTACATGGCGTACAGCGTGGTGATCCTGGTGCCGTTGTTTGCCGTGGTGACGTGGATTTTCCTATAAACCTGGTAGAGCAAAGATCCTCTTTGCTTTCCCTCCAAGGGATACTAGCCCGACGTGGCCCTCGTGGTGTAAGATAGCGCAGGAACTTCCTAACGCGACGAGCGTATGGATGGGAACAGGAGTAACCTAATGTTGGTTCGGTTTGATTGCCCGGCGTGCGGTGGTTCGCACTCGTTTGATATGCCCGAGACCACCATCCACATGACCTGCTCGCGCACGCACAAGACGATTCAATTGCGCCTGACCAAGGGCGGCGACGTGCGCTCGAGCATCGTGAGTGACGATGAGCCGGCGGTCGGCGCCGCGAGGGGGAACTGATGCCCGACGAGCAGAATCAGTGGGACGCCTTCGGTTCGGTTCGAGGGGGCTCGTCCAGCCGGCGCGAGGCGCAACCGCCTCTGGCGGGGTCGCAATCACGATCTCGCCTGCGATGGGTTCCCACGCTGCTGATCGCCGGAATGTTCATCCTGTATCTGCTGGCCACCCGATCGGTTTCGGGACTTTCCGGCTGGAGCGACAACTACGAATCTGCCTTGGCTGAATCGACCGCGACGGGTCGCCCGCTCGTGTTGGCGCTTCATTCCCAAGGCTGCCCCCCCTGCGCGATAATGGATCGTACGGTGCTGTCCCAGTCTGTCGTACAACAGGCGCTGGGCCGGTTTGTACCGGTCCGGCTCGACGTGGGTAAACACCCCGCGCTGGCGGCGCGTTTCAACGTGATGGGCACCCCAACGTATACGCTGGTAGATGCGACGGGCAATACCGTTTCCCAAGTGTCCGGTTATCTGTCGGTCGAGGAGTTCCTCAGATTTCTGAAGCTGGCTTCGAGCCCGACGAAGACACCGGAAGTCTCAGCCGGCACACATCCGCCAACTCATCCTTGAGAAACCGTCCGGTGTGGCTGCTGGGGCATTGCGCGACCTGTTCCGGCGTCCCTTCGACAACGATTTCGCCACCGGCGTCCCCGCCACCCGGCCCCAGGTCGATGATCCAATCCGCCGTTTTGATCACGTCGAGATTGTGTTCGATGACCACGACCGTTTGACCGCGATCCACGATCCGGTTCAGCAGAGTCAGCAGGTTGCGCACGTCGGCTGGATGCAGGCCAGTGGTGGGTTCATCGAGGATGTACAGCGTGTGGCCCTCCGGTGAGCGGTGCAATTGAGCGGCAAGCCTGACCCGCTGGGCTTCGCCGCCGGAAAGCGTGTTGGACGATTGACCAAGCGTCATGTATCCCAGCCCAACGTCTTTCAACGCCCGTAGGCGATTCCCAATATTGGCGAAGTTGTCGAAGAACTCAACAGCCTCCTCGATCGGCAGGTCGAGCACGTCGGCGATGTTCTTTCCTCGATAACGCACTTCCAAGGTTTCACGGTTGTAGCGGGCGCCGCCGCACTCGCCGCACGGCACGAAAACGTCGGGAAGAAAATGCATGGCGATGCGCTTGATGCCCTGCCCCTCGCAAAGTTCGCACCGTCCACCCTTGACGTTGAAGCTGAAACGGGCCGGCCCGTAACCTCTAATCTTCGCCTCGCGCGTTCGCGCATAAAGCTGACGGATCAATCCGAAAAGGCCAACATAGGTGGCCGGATTACTGCGCGGCGTGCGGCCGATGGGGGCTTGGTCGATTTCGATAACGTTATCCACATTGGCGCTTCCGACGATGCGCTCGAACGGCCCGGGACGCGCACCGCTTCGGTGGATGCGACGCCATAACGCGCGAAGCAGTACATGGTTCACCAGCGTGCTCTTGCCGCTTCCCGATACGCCGGTGACGCAGACCAGGCGGCCGATCGGAAAACGAACATTGATGTTCTTCAGGTTGTGCGCGGTGACGCCGCGCAGCTCGACGACTTCCTGAGAATGTTTCCAATCCACGGTGCGTCGCTGTTGGGGTACTGCGATCCGAGTCCGACCGGTCAGGTAGCTTGCCGTGATCGAATCAGAACAGGCTAAGACCTCGTCGCGCGGGCCTTGGGCGACGACGTGCCCGCCGCCGGCGCCGGCGCCCGGGCCGATGTCGATCATG
>JADFMZ010000133.1 GCA_022563615.1 Planctomycetota bacterium | reverse complement strand
AGGTCGCGTAAGCTACGACGCAGGCTGAATCGCGGCAAGGCCCAACCGGACTCGGTTTCCAAAGGATCGCGGCAGCGGCGATCAGGGCAGCGCCCGATTGCCACGACCCCCCCGCACCCGACGGGCGAGATTGCGCCGCCATCCTTTATCCGTGTTCGCGTCATGAAGGGCCTGCGGTCCTGATGACCGCGCGAAACCTGAGTGCGCGGGGAACCGCCGTCGCGGGGGGAATCCCCGCCGCGGGAGAACCGCGGCTGCTGGAAAACGGTCGCTACGCAAATCGCGAAAATATTCTAGAATGGCGGCGACCGGGCGGCACTGTCGGTGTCGCGGTCGCGAGCGAGGATTTCTCAATACAGCGCAAGGTAATTTATGGCGCAGGCTTCTAGTGCTCTGTCCCAGGTGATTTGATGGGTGGCATGGGCAAGCGAGAGCTTGCCCGTGTCGGCGATCGGATGAACACGGGCAAACAAGTTTGCCCATGCCACCCAACGCAACCCGTCGTTTGGGCGGCGAAGTAGCACAAGACTCGACATAGAAAAGACATTGCTTTCAGGCGAACAAGAGATAAGAAAGAAAACGGAAGGATCACGACGATGAGCTCCCGATTCAAGATTCGCCCGATCGACATCATGGTCATCGGATCCATCCTTCTCTATGCGGGATGGAAAAGCGCCGCGCGAACTGCCCCGACCGTGGAGGTATCAGCCTTTGCGGAGAAGGTGAATCTCGAACCACTCCGGCGGATCGCCGTCCAAGGGGACGGCCGACTGCGATCCTTCGAGTCTCACGCCACAACGATCATGGGGTTCGTGACGGGCCGACGGTCGATCAACAATCAGTCGGATGGATTCACCTACCTCGACATGATGTTCAGACCGGAGGTTTACGAAAACGCCGACATTATCTACGTGAAGAAAAAGCCGGTGCGGGCCAAGATCGAGGCCGTCCTTCGCCACGCCGGGGCCATCGACGAGGCCCGCGGCAAGAGGTTTATCAAGAGCGGTCTGATCTCAAAGCCGTTGCTTCGGCACCCGGCGGCCGTGTCATTGTTGGACGAACTCGCTGCGGATTTGATTCGCACGGCGAGGGATGTGGACGCGATCCAATCCGCCTTGGCGGTTTCGAATCCTCGCTATCTGGAAGATCAACTCCGCGTGATCGCCCCGCCCGACGGATCTGAAAACTCCGCATGGCTGTCCGTGGCTTCTCTGGTCGGGCCGTCCGGCGCACCGGCGGACGATACCCACGCCGCGATCAATCGCGCGGCGGCCATCCCCGGTTTGGATCCCGCGGTTCAGGACGCCGTGGCGGAAAAGTGGCCCGCCATACGAAGGGCATGGCGGGCGGAGAACGCCGACGAGGTCAATCGCTTGATCGCTGAATTGGCCGTCGTATTTCCCACGATATCGCCTAAGCTCTACCCGTCGGCCGGTCGGCTGGGCATGGAGAGCTGGTACTTCAAGTACAAGAGCATGACCTGGGTGTGGCTCATCTACCTTCTCGGCGTCATCCCCCTTCTGATGTCGGTCATCTACAAATGGGAATGGGCGCGAAAGGCGGGCATGGTCATGTTCGTCGTCGCCTTCGGCTTCCACACCTCGAGCATTGCGATCCGCTGGTACATTTCAGGGCGTTGGCCGAACGCGAACATGTTTGAAGCGGTCACCACCTCCGCTTGGTTCGGCGGCGTGGTGGCGATGATCCTCGAATGGGTCAGCCGGCGCAGCCCGCTACGGAATATTTTTGCCCTCTGTTCCGCCGTGGTGTCGATGGCGGCGCTGATGGCCGCCTACTTTCTCCCCGCCGGACTCGATTCGGGGATGCGAAACAAGATGGCCGCTCTGAATGATGTCTGGCTCTATATTCACACCAACGTGATCATCTCCAGCTACGCCCTGATCGCGTTGGCGGCGGTCACGGGCATGCTGATGCTACGGCATCGCTGGTGCGTTGCCTGGGACCGGAAACTCATTCCCAAGGTCCGACTGCTCATCATCCCGATCGCGTTGGCGATTCTCAACTACTCAGGCTACGTGCTGATGATGCACACCATCAGCTCGCAGACGTACGGACTTTCGCCGTACGGTCTGGCGGGCGCCACGGGTTCGTGTGTGGCCGCGATGATGATTCTTTTTCTCGAACTCGCGGCGGCCAAGGACCGCTTTGCCGCCGGAGTGAAGCTGGAGAAATACGCCGTAGGCGGCGCCGCATCATTGATGATGGGCACGGGCCCGAGTCAATCTTTTCTGAAACCCGAGCCGCCCACCACCAGTCAGGTGCTGGACGGGGCCACAATGGTGCTTGTGGAGCTGTCGTTTATCGCTCTTTGGACCGGTCTGGTGATGGGTGCGATCTGGGCCGACCATTCCTGGGGCCGGCCCTGGGGATGGGACCCCAAGGAAGTCTTCGCCCTCAACACGTTTTTCATCATCATCGCCCTGATCCACGTGCGAATGAAGGTCCGTGACAAGGGCTTCTGGACGGCGGTGCTGGCCGTCCTGGGTTTCGAAGTCATGATGTTCAACTGGATCGTGATCAATTTCATCGTGACGGGGCTGCATAGCTAGATCCTGTTGCCCGGTCGGTTGGCTTCGTGGGGGCAGAGCAGGAAACACTGAAAGAAATAGAGTTTTCTTGGAAAAAAAACAAACGGACCTCCCGTCTTCGGCGTCTTAACTATTGATATCACTCAGTAGCAAGACCGTGGAAAGGAGGCCCGTGTTGCGATCGAAAATCAATCATCAGCCCGAATTCAACTTCACGCCGTCCAATCTCAAGCTGACCAACGCATACTACGGCCGCTACGAGGCCGTGTCCAACGTCCTCGATGCGAACCCAAAGATTCTCGATCTGCTGCACGGCGACCTCAGAGAGGCGCTGCAAGTGGCGGCCGGGAAGAACCAAGACGGCTCGAAGTTCAAGTACACGTCGGATACGGTGCTGCGGATTACGATTTGTCACATCATCGAAGGCGGATCGCTCCGGGACATCATCATCCGGATCGACGACAGCCACTTCCTGCGGCGCTTCGTGCGCATCTACAACGGTCCGATGATGGATTTCACAACGCTTTGCAAACTCAAGAACTGCATTCAGCCCAACACGTGGAAGAAGGTCAACAAGGCGCTGGCTCAGCACGCGGCGAAGCATGACAAGATCGACGGCAACCGGTTGCGCCTCGACACCACGGCCGTGGAAACCCACATCCATTGGCCGAGCGATTCGTCGTTGCTCTGGGATTCCTATCGCACATTGGCCCGCCTGATCGAACGGGCCCGGGAGATCGACCCGGATCTTGTAGGCGATCGGCGTCTACTGACCCGAAAAGCACGCCGGTTGTCCGTCAAGATTTCGCGCAAGAGCACGAACAAGCAGGCCAGCGCCGAATCGCTGAAACCCCTCTATGAAAAGCTAATTCCGCTGGTTACCTCGATTTGCGAATGGACGGAGTCGGTCGGCATGGCGTTGGAAAAACGCGCGAGGAAACGTCGTCTCGGCGAGGGGGAGCGCGCGATCACGAAATCCCTGGCCCAGGAGATGGCGCACCATCGCCACCTCGCGCTTCGCGTCATCCATCAGGCCACGCGGCGGGTTCTGTGTGGCGAACCCGTTCCCAACGACGAGAAGATTTTCAGTATCTTTGAGCCGCATACCGAACTGCTCAAACGCGGTAAGGCCGGTAGGCCCATTGAGTTCGGCCACATGATCCAAATTGGCCAGGTCTCGAGCAAGTTCATCACCGACTACACGGTATTCGAGCACAAGCCGGTCGAGCATCAACTGGTTCGGCCTGCACTGGAGGGTCACAAGAAACTGTTCGGTGACTATCCGGACACGGTCGCCGCGGACAAGGGTTACTATGAAAACATGGCCACCATCGAATCCATCGGGAAGAAGATCAAGATGGTCTCCATCGCGAAGAAGGGAAAGCGAAGCGAGGAGGAATCAATGCGCGAGTCCGATCCCGAGTTCCGTTTTGGGCAGCGCTTCCGCGCGGGAATCGAAGGCACCATCTCGTACTTGAAGAGAATTCTGGGCCTCTTTCGTTGCATGAGCAAAGGCTGGGCACACTTCGTGAGCACCGTCGGCGCGACGATCTTCACCCACAACCTGCTCATCCTGGCCAGAGAATGACCGCCCATGAAGCTCAGATTTCGTGAGCCCATCGGGACGGCGCAACCGGTCTGCCCAAGACTGAGCGGTTCAAGCCGCGCACGGACCTGAAACTCGGATTACAGGCAAAAAGCAGGGCAAGCCAAGCCTTCACGCCAGCCGCCGACTTGCCGAACTCCGATCCCGCCGCCAGAATCCGAGCTGAATCGCGGCTCATTCAACAGGATCTAACTATTGGTTCAGGCCAATGCCGCGGCGCGTTCGCGGCGCCGTAGATCTATTTTCGCGGCGACGCCGACCACCAGTACAAGCACCGCCAGTATCGGCAGTATGCCTATGATGGCCCCTGTAAAGCCCAGAACGATCGCGAGTGTGGACCAGACCCGGTACGTGAACCACGAGCCGCGCCATTTGAGCCACGCGACGTAGGCCACAATGCCAATCGCGATCACGGCAAGGGCCAGCCCGATGCGACGCACGGTAACGATGAATTGATGAGACACGGACCGTGCGGTGATGGTCACTTCTCCTCGCGGCGTCGTGAAAAAGAACGGGACACCGCGCACCGGGAACTCGACGGCCAAGCTTGCCAAGCCCGTGCCGGCATAGGACAGGGGGTGGACGGGAATGCCCCACCCGGCGGCGGCGTCCGGAAACACTTCGTAAGACGAATCGACGGTGTCATACTCCGCGCCAGCCCTCGCCGCAGGCAACATCGGAGTCTTTCTTTGCAATTGTTGTTGATACTGGGCTACCGCCTCGTCGGTCTCACCGCGGCGCACTCGTCGTTGCTTTGGGCTTTGCGGAAGGTTGGCCCGCCCATCTGAATCGAATTGGAAGTTTGTCTGCACCTGCTGTTGGGCGGCCTGGCTCTGCGGTCTCCGGGCGGCGGCATCATAAGTTTCCATCAAGGACGTTTCGATCTTTTCTTCCTCCAAATCTTCCGACGATACCTTCTCGCCGAACTGACCCAATTTGTTTGCGCGGAGCCAATCGCGGTCGAAATGCTGTTGGTTCAGGCGCTGCCCGTTCGTGCTCGACTCCGGGCGTTTGAAGTTGTCGGGCAAACTCTGTACGCGATTTCTGGCCCGAATGATTTGCTGGTTGGCATACCCGTAATTCATTTTGTCTCGATTGTCCTTCAAGCCGGCGGACCGGCGCTCGCCAAGCAGTTCACGGCTCTGCGTATCGGCTCGTTGGACCATGGCCTCGTTGGAGATGATCTCCTGTTGCAGTTTACCATGGAACCCGTATCGAGCGGCGGATTGGCGATATCTGATGGTCTGGGATTTCAGAATTTCCAAGTTTGTTGCGGCGCGGACCTGGGCGAACGGGCTGTCACTCTGCATCGTGCTCACCAGGCGTTCCGCCAGCCGAGTCTGGTACCGAACGACGCCCGCTGCCAGATCACCCTCGCCGTCTGCGCGACGCATGGTGCCCGAGAAGTTCGACCAACGTTGCGTTTCGGGCAAGTATAGCCGTACCTGACTGAGCTCGACGGGGACATTGATCGTTCGTATGAGAGGAAACTCGACGCGGCGCAGACCGCCGGGCGCCGGCATGTGACCGCCGTATTTGAGGAGTACGACATAATCCAAGTCGCCGGCCGCAGTTCTGATGAGCGGAATACGCGCCCGGCGAGAATTGATTGCCCCGGACGGTCGTGCCGGCTTGACCGGTTCACCGGCCACCATCGCGCTCCAGAGCTGCGCGTCTTTCGGAAGTTCGATCTCGAGGAACTGTTCCGTGCGGTTGTCGATGCGATAGGACAGTGCCGCCCTATAGGCACCGGATGCATCAGCCGTCAGGACCGTCTCCGCCAGCCCGATGCGGGCGCCGGCCGTCTCGACGACGACCCGCTTCTTGGTTTTGTAGCTCAGCAGAGGATTCTGCGCGTTGGCGACATAGGCTTGGGTGATCGAAGCGCCAAGCAAATCGGTCAGGGTCCGCCATTCCTTCTGCTGGTGTGATAGCGTTTCGAAGCCCTGCAGTTTGTCGATCAACAACTCGTCGCGCCCGGCGTTTTCCAGGGTGACGAATTGCCGTTCGACCCGTCCGGTCTCCACGATGGGCACCGGCGCGCGCTGCACGAGAGTGGTCAGCAGTCGGTCGTTTTCGACCAGTACCCGCAAACGGCCCATGATGTCATCCTGCAGTAGAAGCGAAACACGAACCGCGGCATCCGGCTCATCGGAGACCGGCTCGACCGTTTTCTGACGAAGCATGGGCAGGGAAATACGCGCGTCCTTCATCCATCCCGGTAAGAGGAACTCAATCCTTCGGATACCGGCTCGCGCAATACCGAAGTCCAACAAGATCGTCTCCTCCACCGCCGTGGCGGTGACCCGCACGTTGGTCATCGTGGAGCAGGTGACGATAGGTTCACGGAAAGAAAGTCGCAGCCTGCCGGCGTAGTTCGGCGACGAGTACCTTATCGCCACTCGGGACAACGGGCGTTGCTCAGCCGAGAGCCAATGGTAAGTTCGGATTAACGCGATCTCGCGGCAACCTTGCAGCTCGGCCGTTCGTACCGCGATCGCCGGGTCTGACTGAACGACGATTTCGCCTTGCTGAGAAAGAACATCGAGGACTTCGAGCCGAGGCAGCGAGAGCGTTTCGATCCCCATCTCTTCGCCGAGCGTGCCGCGGATCTGTATGGAGAAACGATCGTGGCGACCCGTGGGGAGGTATACGTTCAATATCTTTCGGTCGCCCTCGGTGACGATCGACCACTCAAACGCCGTGGGCACGAAAACATCGTCGACCACCAGATCATCCGGAATCGCGGTCCGGACCTGGTAGACCGGTTGCCCTTGTGGGCTGATGTTCAGGCGGGTTTCAAGAATCCGTTGCCGATCTCCGATCCGCAATACGGTCTGAACGTCGACGCGCGGTCTGGATGTCGCGGATGCCGCGGTCAACTCGACGTGAAACGGTGTGGTTGTGAACCGATAGGCCTGATACGCCTGCACGCCAAACGGGCTCTCGCGTCCGTCGTCGACCAAGCGTGCCAAATCCAAGGCATCTTCTGAAATGTCGGTTCGCGTAACACCAACCGCCTCCTTTGTTCGTACGCTCAGCAGCGGACTGCGGCGAATGGTCAATCGCCCGGCGTGCAGGACCGCGCCGGTCACCTGAACGAGCGGCACGTCGAACGATGTTGACCCTTCCCGACCAACGGGAACCGTGCGGTGTAGGACCATGGCGACGTTTCCACTTTTACGGGCCGGTTTGAGAAGTGTAATTCGGAGTTCGTGGTACTGCGGCCGATTGTCTTCTGGCGCGGGCGGACGCGGTCAGCCTGCATCTGCCGCTGACCAAGGGCACCCGGCACCTGATCGGCGCGGCGCAGATCGCGGCGATGAAACCGGGCGCGGTGCTGGTCAACGCGGCGCGCGGCGGGGTGCTGGACGAGGCGGCGCTGGCCGAGGGGCTGCGGGCCGGGCAGTTGAGCGGCGCGGCGCTGGATGTGTTCGAGACCGAGCCGCTGACGGCGGCGGCAGGGGCGCGGTTCGAGGGGCTGGAGAACCTGATCCTGACCCCGCATGTCGCCGGGTTGACGGAGGAATCGAACATCCGGGTCGGCGCGATGATAGCCGACCGGGTGATCGCCCATCTGGAGGGGCTGGAATGACCGAATTGTTGAGCGTCGAGACGGCCCATGCGCTGGTGGCCGAGACCTTGGTCCGCTGCAATACCTCGGCCGGGAACGCGGCGCTGGTGGCCGATGCGCTGGTCGGGGCGGAATTGACCGGGCAGGGCGGGCACGGGCTGCGCCGGGTGCCCTCCTATGGCGCGCAGGCGGCGTCGGGCAAGGTCGATGGCCATGCGGT